>CAZBLA010000034.1:0-8505 GCA_964492665.1 Microcaldota archaeon | reverse complement strand
GATAATTACACGTAAAAAAACAAATCTATGAATTGACGACTTTTGTCCCAAAGTCGCTACGATGCAAGAATTGATATTGTTCTTTAGAACGTATTTTTTGAATGAGATAATAGTAGAGATAGAAATGATAGATGATCAAAATGATTGAGAGCGAAGATAAATATTTAGCCTTTGTAGACCATAGATTTAGTAAAATGGCGGAGGAGGAGATCATGGCATTTTTGTCTGACTGTAAGCTTGAGCCATATGGAATCAAAAACAGCAAAACTATAGATACTATTTTTTTAAAATTATGTATAAAAAAATCACAAAATGAGATGTTTGCAAAGATTAGGAAAGCGGGTTTGTCTTTCGTAGATTTTATAATGTATGTGGATAAGGTCATTGATGCGAATGATATGATCGAATACCAAA
This sequence comes from Microcaldota archaeon, assembly GCA_964492665.1. Classification (GTDB taxonomy): domain Archaea; phylum Micrarchaeota; class Micrarchaeia; order Micrarchaeales; family Micrarchaeaceae; genus JAJYXL01. The sequence goes on along the minus strand of CAZBLA010000034.1, from coordinate 8,091 downwards.
AAATAAGAGATAGTATATCTGAAGTGATCGATAATGGTAAATACCGCTCCTTCAAGATAGAAGCAAAAAATGTGGACTGGAAATCCGAAGAAACGGCAAAATCAATTGAGGTGTTGTTGGGGCAGGAAATAGAGAAGAAGGGGTATAGGGTTGACTTCAAAACTCCTGAAGTTAAGATATATGTAGTATTGCTCTCTGCTTTTACCATAGTGGGACATGTTGAATCCGGAACGCAGCATGATGATAATTTGGATTTGTTCAGAAGTATAAACAACAATAAAATAAAAAGAATCAACAGAGCAGAATTCAAGATTGAGGAAGCGGTAAAATTTTTTAGAATAGATCTGAGTAGATACAGAATAGCTCTAGATATAGGAGCTTCGCCTGGTGGATGGACCCACTATTTATCCATGCATGGAATCAGGGTTGTTGCCGTGGATAAGGCATTTTTGGATTATAAGAAAATAATTGGGAATGGAAGGATTCTTGTTCTGGCTGATGAGGTAGAAATCCCAAAGATTAGGAAAATCATATCCGATGAAGGTATGAACGAAGATGTTTCAGTTGAAATAGCTGATGGTTATAAAGGAAATATGGATTATAACATAATCCATATCAAAGCAAATATAGAATATGAGAAGAAAATGAAGCTGCTTGGAAGATTTGGTAAGTTTGACCTTCTTACAATAGACACAAACACCGCTCCTTCGAAAAGCTCTGCGATTGCCAACTCTCTGATTGGATTATTGAACTCTAAGGCATTTGTGATAATGACTATCAAATTGCCGAAAAGGGCATTTAGTAAATATATCTCCATAGCAAAAACAGAACTTTCTAAAGATTATATGATTATTCAATTAAAACATCTGCCGCATAACAGAAGAGAGATTACATTATATGGAAAGATTAATACAACCTCAAATTAGGGGTTGCGATTCATGTAAATGCCTTGCTCATCCGTATTTGAATACAGCATTGACCGAAACCGTCAAGTTGCCTTTGTTTGCATAGTATGGAAGATCTGTATGGAATGGAATACCCGCTATAGTTGTTAAGAAGATATGGCCATTGCTTGTTGTAACATTTATCATAGTTATATCGCTATATCCTTCAGCTTTTGCTATCGCAGACGCTTGTGCTGTGGCATTATCCATCGCTTTTATGTATGCGCTTGATCGCAGACCGGACTTCTGGATTTCATTGAAACTGGCAAATGCACTTTTGACATAGACGTTCGGTGTCTCCGAAATAACCCCTAAAAAGACACTGAGGTTTGATATGTCTGGTATCCCTATGTTTAGATATTCTTGTGCACGGTATGGGATGTTTGCTGTATTATTGTAGGGATAGGGTTTAAACACACTATAGCTACTAGTGGTTATATGGCTTATATTATAATTGATGTATGGAGCTATTGAGCTGTTGAACGCATTCAATGTAGCAGTAAGATTTGCTGTTGCAATAGCTGTGGTTCCTCCTGTTCCATTGATCAGTATGTAAAGAATTGCCTGCGTCGGAGCTGCAGATGCTGTTCCTGTTGCTGAAACGCTTATTGTATGCAGCAGCGGACTGCTATGATTTACCTGTCTACATGAATTAGGCGGAAACAGAGATGATACAAGGAACAGTATCATAAAAACAGATAATATCGCAATAATGCTCAATACCAATGAGATGATGTTTAGTGTAGGGATCTCTTTTATCCTTTCTGCTGTGCCTGTTTTATTTCTCCTATTGTTTGTTGTCACATCTTACACCCTTACAGATATAGCAATCAAATAGGTATATAAAACCATATCAGAGAAAGTTTTATGTTAAAACATCATGACCTCTATTTCCGAAAGTTATGATAGGTCCGTCTGAATTTTATATTAATTCTTTTATCTTCTCTCATCTAAAGAATGAGAACTTCTTGCTATGAATTTTTGTAAGATTTATAGTAGACGAATCATCTTTTTGATAATTCGTCTCTTATTCTGTCGGATAGAGGGTCCTTGTCATCTTTGTTGAGCAATGCTTCGATAAATTTATCAGGAGTTTTTACATATTCCACATATTTATCTAGGGATTTCTTGAATCCGATAATCTGATCTCTTCTCGGTTGTGAATCGTCCAATCTCCATCCGACGTTGCCTGTGTTCACATTTCCTCTCAATCCGATAAAACCAATAGCAACAGATATCTTATTTTCATTTATGCTCTCCTTTTTAGCATAGACCTTTTTATAGACAGCAAGCTGTCTTCTGTGCTTTGGTGCATCGGTATCTTTTTTGTTAGTCTTGTAGTCCAATATCAAATAGTTCTTTGTTCCATCATTTCCGGTGAACTCATAGATAGCATCAAACTTCGCTGTGAATTTTATATTTTCATATTCACCTATAAACAGGTCTTTTAGATCAATCGTCATTTTTTCTTCTGAAGATATTTGTCTCGCGCCATACTTCTCCATCACTTCTTTATTTAGTTTATTTAGATTGTGGAAGTATTGTAGATATTCCTTAGATATTGTATCCTCGTCAAGTTCATTCCTATATATCCTCTCGGCCATCTGATGCACATCGGTTCCTGTCTTGCTACCTTTTGATTTATATTTAGAAATCCCTAATATCCTGTCTTTTAAGAAGGAATAGACATCTTTGGATTCTTCTATATTAGTGAATGAAAGCTTGGAGGGTTTGTTGAAATATGAGTATATGACATCCGGAAGCCAATTTTCATGGTTAGATATGATGATTTTCGCTTCATCATACCGTCTGTTCACAAATAGAGAATAGGATTCATCATACTTTCGTGATAAAGGCTCATCTTCATCTTCTGTGTCTAATGCCTCTGCAGTGTCAAACGCATCTGTTGCATACCATTCCGCATTCCTTCTGTCGGTTATCACATAAAGTGCATTTCGTGCTCTTGTGAAAGCAACAAAATCAACTCTCAAATGTTCCTCTTCAAGTTCTTCTTTTACATCAATCCCTTTGGTGTCCTTTATTATTGCATATACCATCGCATCAATGAAACTTATCTTTTCTCTTATGCCTTTTGGGACGTATATAACATTATCAAACTCCAGACCTTTCGCTTTATGCACAGTTGTCAACATCACTCTGTTCTTTCGATCCATAGGTTCATAGTTATCTTCAGTTATCTGTAGATAGTTGAAAAAATTTTCTCTGGTGGGTCTTTCCACCATATCGAAAAATTCTTTAATGCTTTTATAAAGTGAAGAGGCACTGAGATAATACTCCTTTCCGATAGACACGGATATTGGTAGAATGGATTCGGTAAATAATTCCAGTAATCTATCTATCCTAAGATTTTCTCTGAAATCGAAGAAGGTTTTTGCTGCCATTTTCGCATATTCGATTCCAGTCATTTCATTTTTATTGATCTTTTCTGAAACAGCGAATGCCTCTTTCAAAGTTATTCCTGAAAAAGGAGTAAATAATGCATGTATTAATGAATCTTTATCGTCATATAACATCCCGCGGATGTATGAGATCATCTCTTTCTTAGCTTCATTATCTACATATCCACCAGTCGTTGTTCTGTATTTTACACCTTTTAAATCAAGTATCTTTGATATACTGTTTATCTGACCATTGGTTCTTGCTATTATCGCGTATGTGGAGTTCGTTTCATCATTACGTATAAATTTGATCAGTTTAGATGTCGCTGTCTTTATAGTATTTTCAGATGTGAGCACTGACACAATTGCTTCTCCATCTCTGCTGCTTGATAGATTAGACAATTCTTCTGAATAGCTGCTGTCCTTGGTGTGCTTCAGAAAATGTTTCTTTGAATAATCCAATATTTCTTGAAAGCTTCTATAATTGAGAGTCAATGTCTTTTTTTCCACATTATTGGCATTCTTCAGCTTTGAGAAATTCTCAAGACTACCTCCTTGAAATCCGAATATCGCCTGTTTCCTGTCTCCTACCAGAAAGAGTGTCTCTCCGGCATCCGAAGCTATTTTTGCTTCAATCTCATTCACATCTTGAAGCTCATCCACAAGTACAAATTTGTAAGATTTTTCTTTCTCTCTTCTCTTTATGAATTCCATCAGTATGTCATTATAATCCATGCATCCGTCCGCATCCTTATCGGATTCGTAATCTTCAAAAGCTGTAAGAAAATATTCAAAAAACTTATTGTTCTCCTCTAATGTTATGTTTGTTATGTTTTCATCATTATAGATTTTTCTTAATTCAATCATTGCTTGATTAAGGTTTATATCATGAGGGAGGATACCGAAACTTTTTAGATATCTTATTGCGTTTTCGGTCTTGGGCACAATATCAGTTATTATGTACTCTACCGAATAGGTTAATGCACTGGATTTTAGGAAACTTTTCAGGATGGAGTATCTTATTCTGTTGTTTGTAGAGATGGTTTTTGCCTTTCCAATATCCTTGAGATAGGAGTATGCATAACTATGGAAGGTATGAACTGCAATATTCTTTGCCTCGGAGTTCACTTTATCATTTTCTACTAATTCGTCGATGTGTTCATGGATACGTTCGTGCATCTCATTGGCAGCTTTTTTTGTGAATGTTATGCAGAGTATATCTTTTCCTTTGACATCTTTCTTAAGAAGTTCAATGGCCTTGTTGACAAGAGTGGTCGTCTTTCCAGTGCCAGGATTTGCTATTATTAAAGTATTCTGATTAGCCATAGATAACACTATGCATAATATGTATTGCAATTATTAAATCTTATCATGAATCTTTATATTTTGCATCGGATTATGGGAGAATGCTACGATGATATAAAGACATATAATAAAAATAGAGCAATAACTTTTAGATTGTGGAATATACGATTTTTGCATTAAATGCCTATTTGTTCTTTTTGTTCTTTTTATGATTCTTCATCTCTGGAATAGTAAACCTATTCCAAAATGTTTTATACAGTTTAAGTTTATCTGGAACCTTATTTAGATAAGGTATATATGGTAAGAACATAAGGAGTGCAAATATTGTGAGTGCGATAATACCATTTTCTAGATCGCTGTTGTTTGGGAATGTATTTTCCATTATATTATATGGTAATACCCAGTAGCTTCCAACATGCCACCATTGTCCTCCCTCTCTATATATTCCTAACTGTGACATAGTCAGTCCATATTTCTTGGCAGTGCTGTGCCATATTTCAGTATCTGCAAAGAATCTTATTTTGTATGTATTGTCCAATCCGCTAGCGCTCTCTGATTGCAATACAGATCCATAGAGCCCATTCTGAGCCATTTTTGTCAGTACAGAAGTTACGGATATTAAGGGATTAGTGGAATTTATTCCGTTGTCTATTGATCCTTTAGAATTGAAATACACAAACGCATCATTTATTGTCTTTTTCTGTTTACTGTTGCTTTCTAAATAAAATAGTTTGAGTTTGTTGATTATGCCTGTCGTGTTCACATATTTCATGTATGGAACAGTTACATAGACATCTCTTGTATTGTAAGTGTAAGGATCTATAGTATCCATATATAGCGCAGTACGAGATGAGTAATTGAATTCATTTAATAAAGCAATTGCCATTACACTCGGTGTTTTCTGTGATATTGAGGACATAGTTAATGGTGGTTCGAATGGAGACCCCATGAACACAGCAAAAACGAGTACGACTGCGAATATATATATCATGCGTTTGTACATTTTTTTATGATCAGCTTTCACTGTACTATAGGATATGCTTTTCTTATATGGTTTGCTTATGCCTTTTTCCTTTACTAGCAGATAGTGTGTAAACATCAGAATTACTAGAATTATGGGTATCACTGCAACATGCCATCCCATTAGGGCGCCAGTGTTTAGTGGATTTATCCAATGACCAAATCCCATTGCATTCCATATATCCGCTCCTGCTTTATCATTGAGCTGAGAAACAAAGCCGCCCCTTAGACCAAGACCGAACGCGTATTCCAAGAATATTATGAATAACAGCAATATCCCAATCATCCAAATAAGCTTCTTCTTTTTGAACGCTGATGTAAAGAGATTAACTAATAGATGTATGATCATTAGTGTAACAAATGCTTCTGCAGCCCATAGGTGAATGCTTCTTAAAAATGTGCCTGTTGTAGTCAGATCCCACCAGTATGGTCCGAATATGAGCATTATCATTCCTGTTATGCCCAATATGGCGAACAGTTCCAAAAGATATATTCCAATCGTAAAAAAGAAGTTGTTTCCATAAGATGGAATATTCTTTATATAGAAATATTTTGTGAGTGATTTTAATTCAGATATAATTGATTTATCTTTTATGTCTGAAGTAGGATTTATCCCTTTTGGGTTGTTGCTTTTCTTGGATTTAATCCTCATAAGAATGGCCACATTTGAGCGTTATGGATCAGCTCACAATTAAAGTTAATGAATATGTTATAATAAATTAAAGGAAGAAGATCCTTAAAAACCTTTTGCACAGAAAGTTTAGAAACTTATGATGAAGTCGAAGGAAGAAACTGCCCGATCAATTAATTTTATATACAGAATAAATTTTAGTACTTTTATCATTATATACAAATAAGTATTTAATGCCAGTGAGCGGAAAATCCCACAGACTTCAGACGTAAAATAAGAGCGAACTATAATTATACAAACAAAAATTATAGATATATATAAAAGTATGTTCATATATTATCTGTATCAAAAAGAGGTAGTGTCTTATGCAACAAAACATATTCTTTACGGAATGCAGTAATTGTATAACGCAAAAGGGGCCGCACATTTACGTGTGGAAAGATGTCACTTAATCAACAAGGTATATTAGGATTATGTGGTTTGATGGAGTATATTTATAGGAAAGGAGAGATAGTGTATCCAAATAAGGAGCTTACTATACTCGATAAGATTGTAATAAACTTTATTTCTTATATCAATGTAGACTATGTAATAATAAGTGGATATGTAGTAATATTATTTGGCAGAGGTAGAAATACTGAAGATATTGATATATTCATTAGAAAAATTCCGTATCTAGAATTTGCTAAATTTTATGAAAATATAATAAAATCAAATAAATATTACTGTATAAATGCAGAGAATTCCAAAGATGCATATGATATTTTAATGGAGAATTCATCGATAAGATTTGCAGAAAAGGATACGATAGATCCAAATTTTGAAATAAAATTCCCGCAGAATAAGCTGGGTTTATATTCTATAAACAATGCAATCACAATTGTGTTAAATGCTAAGCACAAAATACATATTGGACCAATTGAGTTGCAGATTGCATATAAAATGGGACTTGGTAGTGAAAAAGATTATGATGATGCGGCACATTTGTATGTTATATTCAAAGAACATATAAACAAGAAAGAACTAAAGAAATTTCTTGAACAGTTAGATATAAAAACAAGTATTACTAAAAAGATATTTAGGGAAAGTATATGGTAGATAACAAACTTCTTGAAGAAATTGCTCTAGAAAAACGGAGGAATTTTGAGGACAATCTAAAATTTGTCATTTTTCGTGCAGAATGGATAAAGAGAAAAAGCAATAAAGAATGGAGTAAAAGACAAAGGATTATCATAGATGAAGTATACAAATCAAACAGAAAACTAAAGCTTAAAAACAAAAAATGAGAGGAATTTAGTAAATACCAAACCTAATTTTTTACTTGTGGCACCCTATACAAATTCATCCGTGGGCTTCCAATAGTGGTATTACCAGTCAGGATGCACTAGTAAATATAGTTTCTGATTCAACAGTACAGATTGCATTGGAATGTTGTTGTTCCAATGTATTGGATATGTCTCCACAAGTGTAACTTCCCCTTGTCCAGATAGATAGTTCTTTCGATTATGTAGCTGTGTTGAATAACTTCATGATTTTTTATATGTTATAAGCTATTTAAGTTTGGCGATCAGATAGACAAAACCTTTAATTTAGGATTATATAAAAATAAAAAGGAAAAATACAAAGATAAAAGGAACTGGGTTAGATACAATGAACAGTTGGTTGTAAGGGGAGAATTTTATCCCGATTTTAATTTCATTGGGAATTGGAATGTGGAATTAGAAGCAATGAACAAAGACAAAATAGGCGCACCTTTTTTGTATCCAGAATCATTTATGAAGTGGCAGACAGT
>CAZBLA010000033.1:0-8576 GCA_964492665.1 Microcaldota archaeon | reverse complement strand
TTGCAGAACTTATTAAAGAGCTAATGTGCCAATTTACTTTCAAGGAATGCTATAACACTTCGGCGGCAGAAATATCCAAACCGCAAAATTTTGCAGCGGTCAGCCCGCTGTCACAAGATATTAGTAGAAAAAGTAATATTATTGTATTTATCTGACTCCAAATGAGGTTGAATAGATTACAACTAAGGAAGTCTACAAAATAGATAATTAGCGGGTCAATTCATCTCCCAACGAGATTGGAGGAATTCCTGACTGTCAATTAATTTTGTAATACAGGTTTATATCACCATAAAGGTATTTTGAGAATAGTGGTTTAAAACTGTGATTTTAGAGATAATATAAAGGGCGGGTTAGCAATACCTTTTTCTGTTATTATAGAACTTATTAATGAATTGGGAGTTATATCAAAGGCAGGATTGACCGCTTTAGAGCCTTCTGTTGTTATTTTCAATTTTCCGAGAATGGTCTTTACTTCTTCTGGATTGCGCATTTCTACAGGTATTGATGAAGAAACTGTATCTATTGTTGAAGATGGAGCTGCAACATAAAATGGTATGTTATGGTACTTCGCCAATATTGCATCTTGGTATGTACCTATTTTATTTGCTACATTGCCATTTGATAATATTCTATCAGCACCAAGAAGAACGATTTTTCTACTACTGATATTTGACATCATATATCCCACCATATCGTCTGCTATTAACTTTGCCGGGATATTATCCTTTTCACACTCCCACATTGTAAGCCTTGCTCCTTGGTATAATGGAGCAGTATGAGGAACTATTACTGTTATATCCTTGCCATCCTGCCATGCTTGCCTTATGATTGCGTAGGATGTACCTGAACCAGCACAAGCAAGCATTCCAGCATTGCATCGTGTGAATATTGTATCTCCATTTTTTATCAGATTCCGTCCATTGATACCAATAGATTTACCCGCATTATATTCAGATTCGTTTATTTTTACGGCTTCTGATACAAGTAATTGTCTTAAAGTTTTTATGTTGTTGTCTTTGTGCATCTCCAATATTTTCAACATACGGTCTACTGCCCATGAAAGATTTACTGCTGTTGGCCTTGCATTTCTGATAATGTATGCATTTTTGAGTATATAATCATAATAATTGGATGGGGAAGTAAAGGATAGGGAAGCTATAACATAAGCAGCATATACCCCAATTGTTGGTGCTCCCCTTATTTCTAAGGTTTTTATTGCGGATTCAAATTCTTTTGGGGAATCGCTAACTTTCCAAACTTCATCTAAAGGCAATTTACGTTGGTTTATCCATCTTATTTTACCTGAGTCTTTATCAAATTTTACTGGAATAATCTCTTTCAATTCACGCAATGATAACACCTATTAATACTAATGATTTGGAAGTAATTTAATTCTTTTAGATTATATTTATATATTAAGTGACATCCTCCTACTCCTGAAGAATGTGAGATTATTTGTTAAATGGACTCTGCGGGATTCGCACCCGCGGCCTCGTCGTTGCGAACGACGCGCTCTACTCCTGAGCTAAGAGCCCATTATTGAATAAACAAATTTGGTAATTATTATACTATTTAATAAATCTTCTTTTTAATGTTATGTTGATGGAATATAAAAATGAACCTGATCTAATAGAGATGGCAGGAGATGATAAGACAAAAAGGAGTAAACTGCAGATGATTGTGGATAAGATAGCAGAGGATGTTGAACCAACAGAAGATGAAATGCAGGAGGTAGTAAGATATTCTAATTCACTTATGAGTAGGTTGGTCAACGCATTACCAAAAAATGTTGAAATAATAATGGCAGGATCTGCAGCTAGAGGGACGCAGATAAGGGGTAGCTCTGACATAGATATATTCTTGCAATTCCCACGTACAGTTGACGAAAGGAAAATGGAAGAGGAAGCTATGGATATAGGAAAAAGTATTGTAGATAAAAAAAATGAGTATTTTTTGATAAATTATGCAGAACATCCATACATTAAGATAATAGAGAAACATAGTAGAATGAGTGCGGATATAGTACCAGCTTTTAAGATAACTGATTCTTCAGAAATGGCCAGTTCCGTAGATAGAACACCATTACATAATCTGTTTATAAAATCCCATCTTAGCGATAAACAGAAAGGGGATGTTAGAGCATTGAAATATTTTCTGCAGCAACATAAGATATATGGGGCCGAAGCCCGTATAAATGGATTTTCTGGTTATTTATGTGAGATTTTAATATATTCATTTGAAAGCTTTGCAAACCTTTTATTGTATTTTTCCAATACAAAACTTCCGATAATTATTGAATCTATAAATAAGAGAGTAGTAATTAATGTTAATAAAACGGTGAAGATAAAAAAGAAATTTGAAAAAGATTTTGTAGTTATTGACCCGACTGATAGTAACAGAAATGTTGCCGCTGCAGTATCGTTAGAATCATTGACTAAGTTTGTTTTGGCATCCCGTGCTCTTTTAGATAATCCAGATACAGAAACGTTTTATGGAAGAAAATATTCAGATTTAAGAACGAAAAGTAAAGTAAATGGTTTTATTAGAAGATATGGATTGAAGAGTTATGTACTTATTATAAAGACGGATAAGATATCAGAAGATATTATATGGCCACAACTAACAAAATTAAAGTTTAGGATATCTAAACTCCTATATGAAAACCATTTTGAACCTGTTCTTATACTCCAAAATCTTAGGAGAAATGAGGCATTAATTTGCATATTTGTAAATGACAGTGTAATAAAGTCAGTTACTGATAAAGGACCAAGTGTATTTATACATGAAGGATTTGATTCATTTTATAGGAAGCATAAGAAGTTGGATTATATGTTCATTGACGAGGATAAACTGAAAATTATAAAGGAATCTAGATTTAGAACAGTTAAGAGTATTTTTAAATATATATTAAATGACAAAAAATTTGGATTTCCATCTCATTTGCAAAAGCATAATTCCAGATTATTAAGTATATTAGATGAAAAACATGCAAAATATGTATGGGAAGAGATAAATAGGATGATTATCTAAAAATTGTAAGGATTACCTTTGTTTATAAAATAGATTAGTTCATGTAGTCTATTGATTGTTGGTACAGATGGTTGATTGGCATTGATCCCTTTCGATTTGTTTATTATGTATTCTACAATTTTATCCTTTGATTTTGAGTTACTAATTTGGTATACTTCGTTGTATGTGTTCTCTGCTTTTGAACCGCTGTAGTCTGTAGCTTCTGAAATTAGGTTTTCTCCTATTTTTTCTGTGGGATAACCTCTGGATTTGAGCCTATGTTCTAGAATTTTTAGATTAATCCGGATTACAACTACTATGTCTATAAAAAGTTTTAGTTCTACTCCGAGATGTCCATCTAATATTATTATTCCGTTCTTTTTCTCTATCTCAGACTTAACAATTCTTTGTAAATCTCTGAGTTTGACTATTTTTGTGCCGAACTTATCCTGTTTTGAATAGAGTTTGTATTTTTCTACAATAGAATTGAGGTTTATTATCTGAGATTTATTTAACTGTTTTGACAACTCTCTCGAAAAATGGGTTTTACCACTTCCTGGAGTGCCCACAACGGCCACAATGAGTTTTATGGTACTTATTTTTCTTCCCCCACATAATCTTTTGCTGAATTTAAGTAGTCCAATATTTCTGTTCTAGCAGATTCTACTTCATATACTGGATTAACAGGTATATTTATCCTAAGAGAATAATTTTTTGTAGATGTTGTAAACATCCATTCTCCCACAGTATAATCTTTGTATTCTATTGTAGATAGCATTACTGCATTTGATAATGATATTAGTTTTGTTACAAATTCGAGTGTTATATCATCCGCATTATCTAGATATACAGTTTCTGTTTGTTGTTCGTCTACTTTAAAGAAGTATGGTTTTATAAGAGGTACATTGTTTTGTTTTGCATGCAGAGTTATATGTTGGTTTATTTTGTTCGATAATGAGGAAGCTACAGACATTTCATCATCCAACCTATTTTTTGCGTTTCCCAGCGACGTTATAATCTGATCTATTGAACTGTTTATATCTGCTTTTATATTGTTTATTTTATCGTTAATTGTTGGGGTGTTAAGGAATTTTGATGGGTCAGAGATAAGATCTACAAGGTCTATATTGTATTTGTCTTTTATATTTGAGGATACCTGAGTTATTATTGTATCCGCATAGTCGCTCCACAATTTTTCCATTTTACCACTTTTTATGTATTATTTGAAAGGTATAATTGACATTTTTCTGCTTCCGAAGTTTTGTGTGTTTCTTCTGGACAGAAAGTTTGAAATATTCTTCCTATCTTTTTAACGATGTTTGTTGATAGAATATTTATATAAGTTTATTTATTACATTTATATAGATTGCGTATTTTATGTGTATAATCTCGGAAAGCAATATATATTGTATTATAGTTAGAGCGAATAGATTTGGAAATTAGGCACTTCAGAGATAAAATTTAGAGTAGTGTTTGTAGAAGCATAGAAAATGATAAAAAAACCAAAATGTTAGTATTCTTATTATTCCGATTGGAATAAAGGAAAAAAGGATGTTTGTTAAGCTAAAAATATTAGTTACTTGAAGTTTAAAAACATCATGAGAATTTGGATTTTGTAGATGAGCTATTTGAAAGTTATGAATTATTTTTAGTGGTGTTTTGTTGGAAGAAATGACAATTGATAAAAGGGTAGATAAGGACATAACCATGTTCTACAAGAACAAGGATAGTGTAGATAGAGATAGGATTATTCCTAAATTGAGAGAGATATATGATTTAGCAGATATGTATGCGAGCGATTCTAAATCATATCTTGAAAAAGGGGATATGATAACTTCTTTTTCTTGTATATCATATGCACATGGATTATTGGATGCAGTAATAAAAATCGTGAATAATGATTGATTGTATGTATACTGAAGGAAAAGCAAAAATTGATGGAAAAGATGCATTTTTTAATACACATTCAAGATTTTCTAGAGATATAAGTATAGCTATTTTAAGTAAAGAGACACAAGATAAGGAAATAACTTTCTTGGATTCGACAGCAGCTACAGGTATAAGAGGAATAAGATGCTTTAAGGAATTAGGAATGCGTAATATAGTATCTCTTGATATAAACGAGTCTGCATACAAATCAATAATTTCCAATATAAAATTGAATGAGATTTATGATGGAATAAAAGCTGTGAATGAGGATATACGGGTATTTGCTAATACTATCAATAGAAAATTTGATGTTGTGGATTTTGATCCTTTTGGAACACCTGCACCAAATTTGTATGATATATTAAAAATCGTGAATAATGGTGGATTGCTTATGGTAAGCGCTACTGACACCGCAGTTCTATGCGGAGCTCAGATGAAAGCATGCTTGAAGGTTTATGGATCCGTTTCTATACATAATGAACTTTGCCATGAAGTTGGACTGCGTATACTTATAGGATATATCTCTGGGATAGCTGCACAGTTTAATTTTGGGATAGAAATAGAATTTTCATTGGTGCATAGACATTTCATGAGAATTGTGGTCAGATTCCGGAAAGGAGCGGATTATGCATATGCTTCATTGAAAAAGTTGGGTTTTGTTGGACATTGTAAAAAATGTGGATACATACATTACAATAAAGGTTTTATCATTACTAAAACAAAGTGTGATGAATGTTCCGAACCTTTGGTGTATGGAGGAAGATTATGGCTTGGTAAACTTTATGAAAAAGACACTAAAGAATATGTATATAATTATTTCAAAAGGGAGAAATTCGATTTTCTGGATGTAGTGACTATGATCAAAGGTGAAATTGACAGCCCATTTTATTTTCATCTACCGAGTTTGACAAGGAGTATGCATACAGCTTCTGTAAGTCCTATTTTTGTCGTTAACAAGTTATTAGACCTTGGATTTTGTGCTTCTTTAACACATATCCATAGAGAAAGCATAAAAACAGACGCAGACATAGGAACCATAAAGAAATGCATCTCGTCAGCTTTTGATAAATTTTGTTGAAATAGATATAGTTCTGCATCTTATGCCTTATAGAAAAGATATTGTTGTAGTGTATATATTGATTCTTTTGCGGGATAAAAATCAGATATTTTATTTTATAGGATGGAGTAAAGGTATTTATAAAACCTTTTATATGGAAGATACGATTTTGTCGTCTTGAATTTGAATTTTATGTTAAATATTAGAGGAAGTTTTGATTTAGAAAACCATAAATATCAGCCAAATATAAGATGTAATTGTGATGGGTGAAAAAATGGTGAATGAAGATAGGGGATATGTAGATTTTGGAGAAAAAGTAAATTGTGCTGTGTGCAATTCGGCATTAATGAAAGAAGAATTGAAATTTCTGCTGTCTTCTATAGAACTTTTAGAATTTGATCTTCCTTTAGAGAAAAGGCAGGTATGCGTTGATTGTTACTCGACGATGAACAGCGATATAGTTAGAATAAAAAGATATAGACAAAAGTTTAATATATATAAAAAATTGGAAGCGTTCAATGAGCGGGACTTGTAGATTTAAAAGATTGGTATTTAGACTAAAATTGTTTTTATGTTCTAAACAATTAGATGTTGTAAGATCATGCAGATGATATGAGATCCGTCAGAGTTTTATTACTGGTAATACTTTAGGTTCTTTATGGGATTGCCTAGATTTTGTATTATTGGTTATCCTATTCTTTTTGTATGTAGATATAATTCTTTCAGATGTGCTGGTAGGAAGTTGTAATAGATATTATTGCGATTAAAACGTTTGGAATTTCCATCCCATAGTTTCAATAGTTTATTGGTTCTTTATGTCTTTTGACTTTCTTGCTTTTACTGATATCATATGGAATTCTTCGTCATATCCTAAAATATCCTTGAACATAAGTGGTTCCATAGTTATTGTATTATCTGAATAGGGGTCATTTATATAAAAGGTATCTTCGTCATATCCTTTTATTACCATCCATTGCGGCGCTGATTCAGATGAATCCATAGTATTTGAATTAGCAAGGATTATTGGTATTTTACCCTCATCTATCTCTTTTTTTATGAGATTTATGGTTACAACCTTATGTTCCTCTTTTATATTGTATTTTGATGCTTTTTCTTTTATTTCATTATATGAAGCTCGTAAAGTGTCTAAGTTTATCCCTTCATATACTGCAAGTTTTCTTTCATATCCTTCATCTTTCTGGTTATTGCTTGTTATTTTTGGCTTTGCTCCCCTTTTTGCTAGTGCATAAGCTATACCATATTTGGAACCGTGCCATACACTTCCTCCAAGAGTATCATTCCATATATCAAATTCTATTTCTTTCTTCATCTTGAAATCTTTATTTATATATTTTAGTACCATCATTGTGCATGCTGCGGAACTAGTAAATTCTTCGCTTTGAGCATAATTTGGTATATTAAATATTTTAGATTTTTTGATTTTTGGTTTATTATTGGATTTTGACATATTTACACCTTTCAACTGTAATAAATGCAGGGAGGGAGATTTGTTCATATTTTGAACTCCCGTAGACCTAAGTCAACGGATCTTGAGTCCGCCGCGTTTGACCGTGCTCCGCCATCCCTGCACTGTTATATAATTAATAGTTAGATAGATATTACTTTCTTTTGGTATTTTGATTTCATCTGCAACAGAACGGTTTTTGATATCCGTATGTTAGGTATATGTTTAACATTATTTAGATATATAAACTTTACTAGAAAATTGTCTGTTATTGTAAAAATTGCGTTAACAGAATGTTCTTGGAATAAGTATCCTTTGAATATTTAGATATCTATTCTTTTTATTATATGATAACCAAATTGTGTTTTTATTACTGGGGAAACTTCATTTATATTGAGAGCAAATGCAGCTTTCTCAAATTCTTTTACCATTACACCTCTACCAAATAGACCCAGATCTCCACCTCTCCTCTTGGAACCGTCTAAGGAATATTGTCTAGCTAACTCTTCAAAGTTTTCGCCGCTTGTTATCCTTTCCAATATTCTGTCTGCTTGAGATTGTTTCTCAAGCAATATATGTTCACATCTTATTTTTTCTGACATAAAAATTACCTGTTACTTAAGCCCCAAGAGGGAGTCGAACCCTCAACCTTCTGCTTTGTGGAATTTGATTCAGATATATGTACCATGCAGACGATCTACCGTTGAGCTACTGGGGCATTATGATATTTTGTCAGTAATATTATATTGTACGATAATCTTTTTAATATTTGTCAATGATTTATTAGTGTGTGGCGGATGGGCAGCTTACCGAAAGGAGGAAGCTCCCCCCATACAGAGTGTGTAATAGCTTAAGGCTTAATTCGGAACAGAAACGATACCTTAACAGTGCATAAAAGCAATGACACTACGAGCGCACTGAAGGGGATGAAACGGCTGATGTACACACAGTGAGTATGCAAGGCTTTACGCTGCTTAGATGAATGCTGCCAAAAACAGAAGGGGGGCTACAATCCGCCACATATAAAATTATGAACCACAAACAAAAAACGATTGATTTGGAATAGTGACATCCTCCTACACCTAAAGGTGTAGGCTTCCTCTGCATTTATGCAAT
>CAZBLA010000032.1:0-8755 GCA_964492665.1 Microcaldota archaeon | reverse complement strand
GGCGTTTCGTATCTGGATATATCCTAAACTTATATGCCCTCAATAACTGCATATTCATTATATTGCATCAGACATTTATATACCTTTTCTGCACTATTTAACAGAACATCGTAGAAAAAGATTGTGGATTGTCATATGACATGCAATTCATCCACGACTTGAAAGTCGTGGTATTCTTGCCCTACGAATAAATCAATAATCATAGTTTTTAGGATAGAAAAACTGGCAGATTGAGAACTGCAATCAAAACATACAAAACTCTGTACATATATAATCAAAACACGCCAAAGTCTTATTTTACATTATAAACTCCGAAGTATTTATATAAACTACACAAATATATGTGTAAATGCAGAATATAATATATGTATGATATAAGAGCACACAAGTTTAGGATTTATTCTGATGCAAAACGATAAAGTGTAGATAGACAAAGGACTAATCTTGGCACAACAACTCTACAACAGAATACCTGAAAGAATAAAATCCAGATATAAAACTGACAAGAATTTAGATATAAATAAGGCTGTAACTTCTGGTAAAAACTAATAAAAGTAAAAGAATACTTACAAGAGAATGGAGCAATATACAAAATCTGTAGTTGTCAGAAAGAACATACATCTGCAACAGATGCGGATTGCCAGATTGACAGGGACACAAACGCATCAATAAACCTACAAAAAGAGCTACCCCCAGACAAGGAAAAGTTATGTTCGAGAAATATGACCTCTACGATACAACTATCGCAAGCTGCATCGCAGAACCCGAAAACTTACTCTGCAATCCACGGAAGAAGCCTCTGCTTTTAAGCAGGGAAGGATGTCACTCTACCAATATCCTATTATTTAAAAATGAAAAAGATTAATAACCTTTCTCAACAATATATACTAATATTTTTTAGTGATTTATATGTCTAATATTTATGACGTTGATCCACAATCAGCGAATCGCAAGATTGCAGAGGCCTTAAAGGATAAAATATCAAAACCTGAATTTATAAACTATGTGAAATCAGCACCTTCAAAAGAGAGACCACCAGTAGATCCAGATTTTTGGTTTGTTAGAAGTGCATCTATACTTAGGCAAGTATATATAAATGGTCCAGTAGGAACATCAAAGCTGAGCAATAGATATGGTGGAAAAACTGACCATATTTCTAGAAAGAAACACCACAAAAAGAGCGGAGGAAGTATAGTGAGACATTCATTACAAGAACTAGAAAAAGCGGGATTGGTAGGAAAAAGTGTGAAAGGTAGAATTATAACTCCACAAGGAAAATCATTTGTCGACAAGATTAGTAAAGAATTAAGACCAAGTAGTTGAATTAGTATGTCTAACGATTCGATCGAGAATAATGAAGAAAGAGAGTTCAATAAGAAATTGCTCAAAAAATATAAATCTATCCAGAAGGAACAGCAGATACGTTCCTATATACATCAAATATTGGATCCGGATGCTTATGAGAGAATTATGAACATACGTACATCCAATAATGAATTATACATCCAGATAGTGCAAGTACTTATAAACATAGTGCAATCAAATAAATCTATGCAGAGGATAACAGAAGCACAATTTGTTAATTTGATAAGCAGGATGACACAAAAGAAAGATACAAAAATAGAGTTTAAGCATAAATGATGCGGTTGATATGTCAAAAAAGAGTATAGAAAAAAAGAGGATACTTGGAAATAGACTCAAAAGGACTAGGAGGCTACCTCTTCTGGCTTCATTAAAGACGCACAGAAGGTTGCAGTCCAACAAGTTCCAGAGGAACTGGCGTTTGCAGAAGCTCAGACTTAAGATAAAATAAATTTTTAGATGATTTAATGGAAGCACATGTATTAACAATAAATATGAGAAGATATCTCGTTGGTCAGCCGCGCACAAGACGCGCAAGAAAAGCATCACGTTATTTTAAAGAAAGGATCGCACATTATACCAAAATGCAAGTAGAAAATGTAAAAATAGATTCTGATTTAAATTCCATGATAATAAAGTACTATTCAAAATATATGAAACCAATAAAAGCTAGTGTTAGAATTAGCGATGGAGTAGCCAAGGTGGTTGAGTTTGGAAAAGCAGAGATGCAATCAAAAGCTAAAGAAGGAGTAAAGAAAAATAAATTATCCTCTATAAAAACAAAAGTTGGCATGAAAGGGAACCTCAAGGGAGCATCTACCCGCAAAACAAACAACAATCCAACTGAAATTATGGATAAGAAAGCTCCAAAAGAAGCACAAATCCCGAGAGAGAGAGCAAATGGAGGTAGCAAAACATAAGATATTCGGCAGCGATTATGTTGGTGCTTTTTGTATATCTTCTGACAATTATACTATAATACCTCATAGGATGAAGCGTACTCTTATAACCTTGATAGAAGAAACTCTGAAGACTGAATGTGCGACTACATCATTAAGCGATGATCATTTGCTCGGAATATTCGGAAGAGCAAATTCAAATGGTATTGTTTTGTCAAATATGGTGTATGATGAAGAATTATTGAAATTGAAGAAATCATTAAGTTCTATAAGAGTAGGAAGGGTCAACAGCGATCTCAATGCAACAGGTAATAACATAATAACAAATGATAAAATTGCTTTTGTTAATTCGGACTATACATTAAATGCGATAAAGGAAATATCTGATATTCTCGGAGTAGAAGTATTACCGATGAATATAGGAAAATTCAAAACGGTTGGTGCCAGTAATATACTCACAAATAAGGGGATGGCAATTAATAATACGGTATCGGATGAGGAAAAAGAAAGCATAGAAGATATAATTAAAGTGAAGACTACAAGGACAACAGCAAATATGGGATCATTGAATATAGGTATATCTGCTGTTGCTAATTCAAAGGGTATTCTAACTGGAGACGCTACTACTGGATTTGAATTAGCAAGACTTATCGAGACATTAGAATAATTAGGTGGTACATATGGAATTCATTGTGAAAGGAAATATAAGAGCACGGAAGAGAACAGATGCCAGATCCTTCAGATTGGAGGTATCAGCGAAAAGTAAGAAACATGCAGAGAGCATAGCCATATCAAAGATAGGTGCTTCTCAATCAATAAAGAAAAATGGAATAGAAATATTGTCCATTGAGGTGAAAAGCGATGCCGAACAATGAAGAGAACATATCTACTCTACAGTATATGCAGAGATATTACCAGAATCAGTATCTTACGTTAGAAAGAAATATAGAAGAATCATATAGTTATATAAATGAGATGAAAGAGACGCAGGTTTCTCTAAAAAATATGGATAAAGTATCATCCAAAGAGATTTTGAATCCAATAGGTACAAATGCCTATATAACTGCGAAAACAGGCAAAATAGAATCAGTACTGATGGGAGTGGGTGCAGGTTTCTACGCGGAAAAGAGTATAAAAGAAGCTAATGAATTTGTAGAAAGTGTAATAGATAGGCAGAACAAATTCATACAAAAATTAACGGAAGACAAGGAGGGGTTAGAACATACTCTTTTAAAAATTGCAAATAACTTGGATAAAATCTCCGATAAAACATAATCTATTTTGATACTTTGCTGTAATTATCCTGATACCTCAATTTTTCTGCGGTTAACTAGTCTGTCGCAGAAGTGTTGGTAATGACATAACAAAATTTCACACTATACCTTATAGAAATATGTCACGTTATCCTATAGAATCCATATGTGAATCCAGTTTGCGGGTATTTAGCACTTGCTATGACTTCTGTTTTTGTACTGTTCATTATACTTTTACAATTATTTTCTGGTGTTGAACACCAATATCCTATATCTATCACTAAGCAACTATACTCCTTCTTGTAATTAGTCATCTTTTGTTTGTTATAAACATTGCTAAATTGTGTAGATGTTAACTTATTTATATTGAATAAAGTAGGATCATAAGAGAATACTAAACAATTATGCGGTATCATACTACTGGAGTTGTAAACTAAATTCTCATAAAATCTTGCATTTCCCGCCTGCTGTATATTCGAAGAATTTATGCCAAGTATTGGCATTGATTTATAAATAGGATAAGATAATAGGAGAAGTATAGATATAATACCTACCATTTCCATTGCTTTCTTTTTACCTAATTTACCACCGACAAAAATGAAAAGATCCAAAAGTTTGGCTAGGGCGATACCTCCAAATATACTAATAGGGATTATCATGCTTAACATGAATCTCCAATCAACGCCATAATTCGCTCCACCAGCATAGAATGCAGTATATATAAAGAAGAATGTTAAAAACCATATGATAAGAGCAAGAGCTGCCCTCCTATATTTTTTGTAGAGTGTTGCAAATACAATTCCTACAATACCCAATAATGTAAATAACAAAGGTTGAATAACATCCAAATTTTTAAGACCGTTGAACCAGAATAATATATTATCACAAATATTTGCTTTGAAATATTGTAATCCAAAAGATCCTGTTGCACGTATACTTGATAATGAGTTACCACATGTCTGTTGAACATATGCTCCACTAGATCCATAATTTCCATTCGATTGTTCGTAAGAAGTGTATACCAATTCAGGAGTTATTGCAATCAGTGTGATAAGAAGTATTACGAGTACCTTAGTGTTGAACAAATTTTTCCTGATCCTTTTTGCATTGTTCACAATAGATTTTTTTATACTTTTATCGTCTATGATTAGGTACATAACAAAAAGAAGTATTAAATAGACAACCGCATCAACCTTCATATATGTCAGAAGGGATATACTAAAAAGACTAAATCCAAATGTCCATACATCTTTTCTTTTAGAAAATAGGAGCAGTGCCAATATCGCAATTAATGAATATGTGAGCAATGGAATATCGGAAGTTGTTGGTTTTGCCCATATTAATAATAGAGGAGATAAAGAAACCAGCAATTCGGAAAAGAATGCAATTTTTTTGTTATTGAATAGAAATAGAGCAACAAAGAAGGAGAGCAAGATAGCTATTGCAGATAAAATAAGAGTTATTATGTAAGCAGATGATCTACGCACTCCTAAAAATAGGAATCCGATCATGATATTAAATGAGGTGCCTATAGGTTCATGGTATATAGCTCCGGAAAAGCACTGTAGAGGGGCACCATAATTACACATCCACGCTTGGCCTGTATGCAACAAGTCAAGAGCCATTCCCTGATATATTGCATCATCAAAGAACAGCTGCTGGGTCGATTTGATGACTATCTGCTCAAAGAGTATGAATACAATCACTATGACTAATACTATAATAAGATCCTTCATAGAGAATTTTAATCTTTTAAGTTCATATCCAAAATCTCTTCTTGACTTTATGGCAAAAATGATCGTACCTATGAATGAGAGGATAATTCCAAATGTCATAATATATTCCAAAAATCCAGGAGCAAGCATTTATACAACCCTTCTGTTGGTTATTGTTATACCATTCATAAATAAATATTTTGTATTTGTCTCTTTGAGGGTTCTTATTGCATCATCAGGGTTCCTAACTATCGGAAATCCATGCAAATTTAGGCTTGTATTAAGAACAGCCCCATATCCAGTATGTTTCTTTAATTCTTTTAAGAGTAGGGAATATGGGGATTCATCATCAGCTACCATCTGCGGTCTTGTTGTATTATCAATATTGACTACTGATTCCATAACATTTTTAACTGAGCTGTTTACATGGTAAGCACTGGTCATAAATCTATCCATACCTTTTTCATCATATTCTAAAAGCCTGTTAACTTCACTATCAAGGATGGATGATGCAAAGGGTTGAAACCACTCTCGCCTTTTCACATACAGATTTAACCTATTTTTCACTTCTTCGGAATTGTTAGGGGCCAATATACTCCTATGACCCAAAGCTCTTGGACCAAATTCCATTTTGTCTTGGAACCAGAACAGATAATTACCCTTATGTATGAGTTCTGCGGCGTGTTTAGATTGTTCTTTAATAGATTCTTTCTCGTGTAATAAAAATTTATCCGACTTCGCAATGTTGTATGTCTCTTCTTCATCGTATGAATCTCCAAGATAAACATTAAATTTATTTTGTGTTGTACCATTCAATTCATAATTAGTGTAAAGAGCAGCTCCGAGCCCTATTCCTCCATCTCCCATATGTGGAAAAATATACCATCTTTTTAATGTGTCTAAAGCCCTCACCTTCATGTTCGCTTTCACGTTGGAGAATAAGCCTCCAGCAAATACAACATCATTTATATTGACTCTATCTATTGCATTGCTTACCATTTTTATTACAAGATTCTCCAGAAGCTGTTGTGCCATGTATGCCAGATGCTCTCTAGGGAGCTGCCATGCTAAATCCCTTATTATTGAGAACTGCTTTCGCGGACTGTTTTTTGAAAATACGGATGTTCCTTTAACATGTATGAGGTCTTTTAGTTTGTTGTCCTCAAATTCAAATGGGTAGGAGTAATCGGCCATTGCCATAACTTTCCCTTCATCTTCTAATTCCCGCATACCAACTATATTTGTGACTTGTTCATACATTATTCCTATAGAATCCTTAGCAGAGATGGTTGCTACCCTTTCCAATTTACCATTTTTCAGAATGCTTATACTTCCTGATAATCCATCTCCTAATCCATCAAAAGTTACAACAAGCGATTTTTTGAATCCTGATGTAAATGCTGCAGTTGCAGCATGTGCCATATGGTGTTCTACAACATGCAATTTGAAATTACGGAATCCTATATGCCTCAGTTGCTTGGATATAATATTTTTGCTTATTGTATTACACATAGGTAATATCCCTATCGGAGTAAGCGTATATTTAAGACTGTGCTTCAGCCCTTCAAACTTCGGTCTCGGTATCTTTCTTCTTCTAAATTGGTAATAATTCTTTTTCATTGAAGGGAATATCCTTTCAAGAGTTTTTGTAAATTCAGTAGTTGTGAAGGATATATGTTCTATGTCTGCTGGCTTTAATCCCGAATGATGTAATGTTGAAATTATTGAGTTGTATGGAAATCCTACATCAAGCTTCCTTCTCGTATAACGTTCCTCGTTGGCAGCAAATGTTACCTTATCATCTTCAATGATGGCAGCGCCGGAGTCATGACCATCCCAAATTCCCAAAATTTTCACATGCATCAACTGAAATTATAATTTAATGGACTTTACTCCTTAAAAACCCTCTGCGTGTGTAATTTTCTTCCAGAATGGATAGATATAGATGATGTAATTTTTAGTTAGGAAATTGTTAAAGCATATCCATTTCATAATTCATTGGTCTGCATGAAGGATATGTTCGAGTCTATGTTTTCAAAGGTTGTTGTTATTATATTTGTTATATCCTCTCTTCTATTCTCCTTTTTACTAAAGAATCTTCTTATTTTATCTTTCGTGTCTTTATCCTTTTCTAAAGTTAAAAGTGATATATACTGTTTCAAGGTTATGTTACTTGGAGGAAATGTCTTCATCAATAATTTCCAGTTTTTGAACATCCATTCTAAAAATATTTTAGATGTTTCTGGATTTGCAGGAAGAGAATCTTGTGTTCTGTGCATTCTATTTATTGTATTATTGCGCATAGATGCAGGAATGAAGATTGAATCCTGAGCTTTCACTCCATTTGATATAGACATATCAAGTGCTTTCTTACTAAGTTGTTCATCCTTGAACATTCCGAGAGATTGCAATATCACAATTTTTTCATTTGGTAGTTTGGTTTTTTTGTACAAAGAAACAATTTTTTTATATGTGTTTATATCACCATGTATTGCAGCTATATTATATATCGCAGAAGTTATGTTAGGATCTATCTGAACTCCGGAATATATCTTATTAAATAAAGACATTGATCTTTTTATTGTTTCCGCATCGTCTAACATTCCGAGAGATCCAATTGATACCTGTCTCATATTAGGATCTGACAGACTATCGGATTTTTTTGTATTCCAACCCAACTCTTTTAGCTGATGTTTAAAGAAGAGTTTAGATAGTAAGTTGAAACTTTCAGATTTCTTTGTTCCATAAAGAATAGTATACAACCAATTTAAGTGTAATGATACACTTATATTTAACGGAAATTTGGAATCAATACAATAATTTCGTACGAAATCCAAGTATCTATCTAATTGTATATCCCCTTTTCTTGCCAGTATAAATATATCGTTTTCTATTCCCCACGCATCTTTCTGACTTATCTTTTTATCTTTTATCAATTCTCCTAATTTGTTATACATACCAAAAGGATAATCTACACGATAGAGATAATCTTGATTTAGATTTAACTTTATCCAGTCCGATTTTGTATCTATCTTTGCTTGTTTTGATTTCATTAAAGTATTCCCGGATTTAATATCCTGTGTTTGGTAATGCAATGGAATATCCCATAGTTGTGTATTCTTATTTGTATTTGATAAAATAAACCTTTTTTGCTCTAACAGAAAAGAGTTATTGTGATATATCACTTTTATTATAGGATAACCTTTTGTTTCTATCCAACATTTTGTCAAATTATTAAATCTTTTCTTTTTTTCTCCGGAAGCCACGGAGGATATTGAATTCCACAGATCATTTTTTATCGCATTTGAATACGCATATTTAGTTAGATAGTTATGCAAACCCTTTCTGAATATCTTCTTTCCGGCATACTTTTCTAACATATGCAATACAGTGCCGCCTTTTTCATAACTTATTTCATCAAATATTTGAGCTATCTGTTCCGGAGTATCAACAGTTACACTTATTGGATGGGTTGCACTCACACCATCAGCCATAAATGCTTTTATCATTACGTTTTCCATATATA
>CAZBLA010000031.1:0-9490 GCA_964492665.1 Microcaldota archaeon | reverse complement strand
GATTGCATAAATGCAGAGGAAGCCTACACCTTTAGGTGTAGGAGGATGTCACATTAAAATACAAATTAATAATTGTTGGTTTTATGAAAAAACAAAGTTTGGATTCTTTGATAAATCTATGTGCAAGAAGAACAATTGTAATACCCGCTTTTCATATATATGGAGATGTGTCTGGATTCTATGATTATGGACCTATAGGCATCCGAATAAAAAGGAATATAGAAAATGCCTGGAGACGCTTTTTCATAACAAATATGGGAAATATTGAAATAGAAACAACAATTATAACTCCAGAAAGAGTATTAGAGGCTAGTGGCCATCTCAAAAATTTTGTTGATCCCATAATAAACTGCAGCGAATGCAAACACAGCTATAGGGCTGACAAACTCTTAGAAACTTATTTTTCAAAAAAGTCAGACTTCAAATCAAAAGAAAATGTAAAACATTTAACTCTGAATGAGTTATCAAAGATGATTAAAGATGCAGGCATAAAATGCGAAGTATGCAATGGCGATTTGATAAATATAGGGAACTTCAATCTAATGTTTCCTACTCCCATAGGTCCAACGAAAAAGCAGAAAGGATATCTACGTCCTGAAACAGCTCAAGGTATATTTATGGATTTCAAGGAGATATTTAGAAATTATGGGCTCAAATTACCTATAGGCATAGGACAGACAGGGAAAGTATTCAGAAATGAAATATCTCCTAGAAACATGTTATTGAGAATGAGAGAATTCTCTCAGATGGAACTGGAATATTTTTTCGATCCTGAGGAAGATCTTGTCATAAACAACAAGCGGATAAACATTGATGATCTAAATGAATCAATAAATTTCCTATCCAAAGAATCGCAGGAGAATGGAAGTTTTAGAATGAATACTATCACAATAATCAAACTCCTTGAAGATAAAATACTCCCAAATAAATTATATGCTTTTCTATTATTCAAAGAGTTCACTTTCTTATCGGAAATCGGAATTCCTAAAGACATGATAAGATTTAGATATCTTTTAAAGGACGAATTGCCACATTATTCAAAATGCAATGTTGATATAGAAGTAAAGTTAGAAAACACTTTTGAAGAAGTTATAGGGAATGCATACAGATATGATTTTGATTTGAAGAATCATCAAACTGCATCAGGGAAAGAACTCGGAATAATCAATATGAATAAAAAAACAATTCCACATGTTGTTGAAATAAGTTTTGGGATAGATAGGCTCTTTTGGTGCATACTCTACAATTCTCTATATAAAGAGGATGAGAGAGCATGGAATCTCCTCATATTAAATGAAAATATAGCACCTTATAAATATGCATTATTCCCTCTTCAGAAAGATAAAGAATTATTAAATAAAGCGAGAGAGATCAAAAATAGCTTCCTTGAAAGAAATATTGAAATTTTTTATTCCGAAAACGGAAGTATAGGCAAACGATATGCTAAATCAGACGAGATAGGGATACTTTATTCAATAACTGTCGATTATAACACTCTAGACGACGATACTGTTACTGTGAGAAACCTGAAAGATAAAAAACAGAGACGTAAATTATACCAAGACATAAGATAAGTGGTAAAAAATGATGAAAAATAAAATATCCGTAAATCTTTTTAATCTAAAATACACCTTTGAAAGCGGACAACCGATAACATTCTATGGTGATTATGATACAATCAAAAGACGTTTGGTATATACTCCAGACAATACTCAGATAAATCTGAAAACAGAGGAAAATACAGAAAATACAACTATAACATTTTCTGGTATCAACAGACCCTCATCACAACCAAGAAGTGAAATTATTAAAAGGTTTAGATTGAAGGACGATCTCGAAAGGATGTATGATGCAATCAACACCGATGAACATATGGCTAATGCCATACATGAATACAATGGAATGAGAATCACGCTGAATGAACCTTGGGAAACCATCTTATGTTTCATAACATCCCAATTCAATAGTCTAAAAAGGATTAGAATAATAATGAAAAATCTAATTTATACTTTTGGCGCTCCCATATACGATGTAAATAATAAATTACTATATTATGCATTTCCACAGCCAGAACGGATAAGCGAAGCAAAAATAGAAGAACTTATGGCTTGCGGTGCGGGTTTCAGATCAAAATACATAATAGAAGCTGCTACTTACTGTAATAACACCTTAAACTTGGACAAGATACGTAATCTTAACTATTTTGAACTCAAAGAAGAACTCATGTCAATACATGGGATTGGTGATAAAGTGGCAGATTGCATAGCTTTAATGGGATATGGAAAACTTGAAGCATTTCCTATTGACGTTTGGGTAAAACGATGTGTCGAAAAATTGTATTTCAAGAATGAAAATATAAGTATAAAAAAAATACACAAATTTGCGGAAGACAAATGGGGAGAGTTTGCTGGATTAGCACAACAATATGTATTCTGGTATGGCAGGAATATCATTGGTAGGTAGATTTTATGGAAATTGAAGAAATATATGAAATAGAAAGATTACTTGAAAAAAAACAAAAAAATCTAGATCAAATAAATGACATATCCAAAAAGATAATACGGGCATCAGGAATAATGATAACAAAACTGCATAATAACCTAGATGTAAAGGAGGATATGGACAAGATAAACGGTCTTGTTGAAATGCTGAAAGATTCAGACAAAGATTACAAATATTATACAATACAAGCATATCAAGAGTATTCAGAAGCTATGATCTTCAACAATATAAAAAATGAGGGCGAACTTCCCTCCTATAAAGAATTAGCTGTTCCTCCAGAAGCATATCTTCTAGGGATACTGGATGTTGTCGGAGAACTAAGAAGGGAAATAGGCGACTTGCTAAATAAATCAGATATGGAAAAAGCGGAAAACTATTATGAAATAATAAAAAGCATATTTGATTCTACAAGAGGGATAAGATATCCAGATTCTATACTGCCTAGTTTTCGTAGAAAACAAGATGTCGCAAGGATACAAATGGAAAATGCAAGCAGTGAAATATTAATATCCAAGAAAAAATTCGGAAACTGATTGCAAAACAAGAGTTCAAGCATCCCAATTCATAAATATTCAAATAAAAAATTACCATGCAGACGTAAATGCATCATTCAATATTGCAATACGTCAAAACATAGGTCTGAATGCAGACAGATATGTGTTCAATGGAATTACAGACCCCACAAAAGGCAACTGTAAGGATGATACAAAACCTTAAACCTTCAAACCAAGTGGTTCCGAACCAAAATCCTGTCTTTTAGATAGGATATAGATGTCAGTACAGCTGTCAAATTCTGATTCTAAAAAACCCACATCTATAAGATACTTTCTGTTGCAATAACTATATCTAATTCATAGGTATTCTACATGGTTAAAAAGAACTATAAAAACAAAAAGCTTAAACCTCCAAAAATAGGCATATACAATCATATCGCATCAATATCTGTTGTAATATTTGCTTTCATATACCTTTACATTCTATATATGGCTTCATCCGTAAATCCTGCAATACGCATAGGATTTGGTGTGTTGTCGCTTATTTTTATAGGTATGATAATAGGCAGATTGGAATATTTGGAGGGTAGTTTTGGTGTATATCTCATAGGAAGCAAACGAGGAATAAGCACTATAAACGCACTTGCAAAGAAGAACATAAGATTATGGAAAGCGATGGCCGATTGGGGAATAATACTTGGATTTGGATTTCTATCCTTCCTGATACTTGGTAAAAAAACCAGTAAGCGCGCATACATTTTCGGATTCATCAGTATAATAGTAATCATCCTGTTTGTCGTTCCATTCACATCATATGGTCTGCAATTCATAAAACTCTCGCAGTTCCAGGCTCTTGGATATACAGGGGGATTATCAATCTTTTCAAGCATCAATATATTACAGGCATTATTTATTTTAACCTCAGTTGCCATAACCTTAATTTTCGGATTGACAGGATACATATTCTTTGCATTACTTATGGGATCATATACCGTCTTAGCATCAATAGCCACTATAATACACGGGGCAGCAGTTAGCGGTGTAATATCTCTCACACCATTGTCTCATAATATTCCAGGAGTGCTGCCGGTCATTCCTGGTTTAACAATCCCTCTTATAAGCGGACTGATCGCATTTGTGATAATAATAGTCATACATGAATTCTCTCACGGAATATTATCAGTAATAGCCAAAGTGAAAATAAAGAAAGTAGGACTTCTTGTGTTCGGTGTTATACCTTTAGGGGCCTTTGTAGAACCGGACGAGAAAAAGATCACAAAACTCAATAAAATAGATCAGAATAGGATATATTCCGCAGGGGTTGCAGCAAATTTTGTAGCAATGTTTGTTTTCCTTGTACTTCTCATCGCCGTTCTTCCCTACATAAACAGCAATATACTAAAAGTTGTTGTTATTGGCACAACTCCCGGATATGCTGCATACAATGTTATAACTCCGGGAAGTGAGATACTCCTCTGGAACAATCATAAGGTGACAAGTATAGCGAGTTTGGTCACCGCTTCTTCTACAGATGTTCCTGGAAGTACAGTTACTGTAACTACTAATAAAGGAAGCTATTCTTTCATTGCAAAAGGAGCAAAAGGGACATCCCGCGGATTTATAGGCGTTTCCTTATCCGAAAAGCCTGTGATAATAGGTTTTACCAGCAGTATAATGTACTTTCTGTATAGTGTATTCGCATTAACACTCATGCTTAACTTCTTGATAGGAATCATAAACTTATTACCTCTACCTATATTAGACGGATGGAGGATATACAAAACAACTATAACAAGGCGGCTATGGATACTAAAAGCTCTCACCGTGCTTATAATTGCTGTGCTTATTCTAATATCCCTGCCTTGGCTCGGTGGGCTGCATATCTAAGTTTTGATACACTCCCAAAATCTATGGTTGATCCATAGCCTATCACAATCGCATGCATAGAATCCAAATCCATCTCTGAAAATATCGGAGAAAGCAACTTCTCTTTAGGGATTATGTTTACGTCTGTGCTCCCAGCGAAATAATTCATCGCTGGAAGTATTAGAATATTCCTTCCATTATACTCCCCGAACAGGAAGCATCTAAGTTTCTCCTTTTTTCCGACATCTGTGAATATTGATATTGCAGGATGCTCATGACCCATTATAAACATCTCCACTTTTTTGTTTTTAGGAGGTATTCTTTCTCCATGGAAGAATAGGTATCCACCAATCCTAATACTTTGCTCGTGTATGTCTATATTAAACTGTTGCCTATACCTATCCACAAAATTATCATGGTTCCCTTTTATTAGAGTAAGTTTTATGCCTACCTTTTCAGAAAATTTTACCATCTTTGACATTTCATCAAATTCTTCAGTATCAATATGCGAAAATTCGTTTTTCATGTCTCCATTAATTATTATTCGTTCGGGATTCTTCGCATCTATAGCTTTCTTCAACATTTCAAGTATTGAAATCAGATTTACTTTCGGTATCAATATTCCTCGTTTTGCCATTACTCCTTCATATCCTAAATGTATATCCGACACCACAAGTGCATTGATGCTTTTTATATACATTATCGGGAATCCTTCTATAAGCTCTATGTCTTCAGTTAGTTTCATTTATCTACACGTCCAACTCCAAGTCTTTTTAATACAAGACTATGGAGATATTTAAGGTAATCACTCCTCTCTTCCATCTGTACAATGTCCGAATGTCCGAACGTCAATATCGAGTGTGCAAATGGTGAGGGGGATTCTGTCTCTATAAAACGGTATTTTATCTTTTTATTTTTTATCATTTTTATTATCTCCATGGTTCTAGGTAGATCCATAACATCTTCAAATATCTCTCTATAAGTTTCCTTAAGTACAGGAAAATTAGCGTCGATTTTTTCCACTGCTTTCAGTAGAATCCTCGAACTGAATTGCTGCTTGTTTACAGACATCCTCTTTCCTTTATAATTCCGCAATATCATGAAACTTCTGGAAGCCACATGTCTGAATCTTCTCTTCATCATCTCCGTATTGCGTATGTTCGTACGTAAAAGCATTTCTATATCAATATTTATCAGTCTCTTTATCAACTCTATTATGGTCTCTTCTGTTATAACTGTCTTCTTTTCAGTGGTTATTACAAATCCATTATCATTTATGTTTATGGATATATCCTGGTCCAACATAATTCCCAGACTCATCGCAAGTATCCTGGATAAGGTGTCATTAATTCTTCTTCCATATAACGAATGGAATATCACATAGTTTGTTTCTGTCATTTTATCTTTTGTGCTCTCTATAAGTATTAGACTACTGTTGGGTATTGTACCCGCAAAAAGACGCTGTTCCAGAAAATATTTGAAAATTGCTATCCTGGCATTATCATTCACTGGTAATTCCGATAATATCCTACCAACTCCTTTAGGTATCTCTCTTACTTCCGATGCTTTCAAAAGACTCTTTGCCGATTTTTCCGTAATCTCTTCCAAACCTTTCGAAAATTCTCCTCTAAATTTTCCTATATGCTTGGCAAGTTCAATGCTTAAAGGCAGTTGCTCCGAAAACCATGGAGGTATTGTGGGAGAACTACTCTTCGCGTCATCAACATAACATTTTGTTCCCATCGCATAATCAAATTTATAAAGCATACCTCCAAGAGAAAATATGTCATCCGGTTTAAGCTTAGACAAAAATTCTTCTTCTATATTCCCTATCCATCTTTTTGTTTTTTTATCCAAAACATTTATCATGACTTCATCAGGTATGGTCCCTAAATTTAGCATGTATATTGGACGTATATACATCCCTCTCTTTCCAATCATCTGCGTCTCCTTGTCATACCATATCTTGCCATATACCCGCCTGCTCTCCAATTCGACATAATTGCCGGCAAGATACTCTATAACCGAAATGAACTCCTCCTTCTTGAGAGTCGAATATGCATATGTCTTCCTGACAAGATTATATGCATCCTTAATGTTCCATCTCCTGTCTATTGCCATTCCGATTATATGCTGCGCAAGCACATCTAAAGGATTTTTTGGCACTGTGAATGAGTCTAATTTCCCTTTGAGTGCGGAATCAAGCATTATTGTGCATTCCACAAGATCATCTCTATTAAAAACTATCATTTCTCCTTCTGCGACAGCATTGTATGTGTGGCCCGATCTCCCTATCCTCTGCAATGCACGTGTGACACTTTTTGGTGATCCTAACTGTATTACATTGTCTATCGTTCCAATATCTACTCCAAGCTCAAGGCTTGTGGAGGACACAACAATTTTCAGCGCACCCTGTTTGAGCAACCCTTCAACTTCCAATCTGGATTCTCTAGATACGGAACTGTGATGAGCGGCTATCTCTTCCGGTTTATACTTAAACCTTTTTTTCATATTAAATACTACTCTTTCAGTTCCGCTTCTAGTATTCGTAAATATGAGTGTTGTATGCGATTTTTTTGCTATTCTA
Source organism: Microcaldota archaeon (assembly GCA_964492665.1). Lineage (GTDB taxonomy): Archaea > Micrarchaeota > Micrarchaeia > Micrarchaeales > Micrarchaeaceae > JAJYXL01. Next base: position 2,041 of record CAZBLA010000031.1, on the reverse strand, counting down.
TTGATCTCATTGTAGATCAAAGATTCTATCTCTCCTTCTGCAGTATATATCATATCCTTTACAGGGCTTATTGCTATCACTCGCATTTTCTTTGTCATTGATACGTCCACTATAACACAATCTCTAGGTTTTGCTAAATTCCCCCCAACAAGAAATTTTGCTGCTTCTTCTAAAGGATAGAGTGTGGCACCCAAGCCTATCCTAACAATCTCTTTGTATGCTATATCCTGGAGTCTTTCCAGAGAGAGGGACAAATGGACTCCTCGTTTGTTGTTAGCCAACTCATGTATCTCATCCACTACCACATACTCAACACTTTTGAGATTCTCCACGAATCTGGATGAGCTTATAAGGATGGCTAAACTTTCCGGAGTGGTTACAAGTATGTTAGGAGGTTTCAACAGCATATGTCTCCTTTCCTTCTGGGTCGTATCTCCGGTCCTGACGGCTATAGTCACATTACGTATATTCTCCTTAAGTAAATCCGTCCCTTTCTCTTTTTTTATCAATTCAAATATCCCTTCAAGAGGTTTCATGAGATTCTTGTATATATCATTGTTTAATGATTTCAAAGGCGAAATATACACACAGTATATACTGTCATCAAGCTCATTCGAAAGTGACTTTTCGAATAGGCTGCTCAATATTGATAAAAATCCAGATATTGTCTTACCACTGCCTGTCGGGCTCGCTATAAGCAGATTACTGCGTTCACTTATAATTTTAAATGCAAATCTCTGTGGAGGAGTAAGCTCTCTAAAATTGTTTGTGAACCATGTTTTCACATATCTATTCAAAACTTTAAGACTTTCTTTGTCGCTAAACGGTTTATCCAATCTTCTTATCATTAAAATCCCTATAATTTAGAAATAGAATTAAAGATTACAATGATTTAAATGTTTGCAGAATAAAATTTACTCAATTTACAATAAATTAATACAACATCCAAAAATTTCTCCGATCCCATTTGGAATGAATTGATACAATCTATTATTTTTTCTATAAATATTCTTATGCTATTAAGACAACTCTTGAAAAATGTTGCGGTTCGGATTAAATATATGTCTAACATTAATAACCTATGGTGGACTGCAACTAACTAATAGGAGTCTATATAAACCTTATTTACCTTCTATTACTTGGTAATCTTATATGAATACATCAACAATTTTTAGTATTGTAGTAATCATAATGTTGAGTGTAATATTAGGTGTAATCATAGTAAAATCACCACATACCAATTCTGCATCAACAACCAACCTTCCTAAATTTTTAACCAAAAGCCAATTAGAATATCTTATCGGTCCTGGAGGCACATACAACGCAATAAACAATTTTTCCTCCATATCCAATACTCTGAAAAATAATGTTGCGAAAGGCAGTTCCTTCATTCCGTTTGCTTTTGGCATACCCTACATGCCAAACAATACTACTAACATATGGTATACTAACTATGCACTAATTAACACAACAAATAAAAGCAAAACCCTCAACAAGTTTATGCAAATAGACGGATCCGAAATCATATTCAAATCAACAAATTCACGAAAGTATTACGGACAACTCTCAAATACAATAAAAAAATATCCAGATGTCACTATGTATACTTTTCTGAATGGAACACATAATGGATTGGTTTACACCTACTTAATCATAAACATTAACAGCACCTCCTATCCAACATTATTGGGATACAAGTTTACATTACTTATCGGATACAAAAATAATTATTATGTCGAATATAAAAGCATAAGCAAAAAACATAATGTTTCTATAAGCGATTATCTAGCTCCACTCATATCAAATAATCTACCCTCCTCTAAAACATTCAGACTATCATCTCCAGCCCCCAACACAACAACTTCTAAATAACATTTGTATATAATAATACAACCGGACTATCCAATGAAACACTTACTATTACACATCTGGGAGTTGGTTCACCCTCTTCATATTCATGTATATCATCAAACAGTTCTGGGGGTGTTATTCGTAGGGCAAGAATACCACGACTTTCAACAGTAGTTCCGAAAGGTTTTAT
>CAZBLA010000030.1:0-9696 GCA_964492665.1 Microcaldota archaeon | reverse complement strand
ATTCATTGGCAAAGCTATGCCCGATTTGTTCGATATTAAAATCGGCTTTTACAAAGGGCTTGTAGTATTCAACTAATTTTCCTTTCTCAATTTGCTCTGTGGTATGGATGGTTTGCATGAATTCATTTTCTGAAAAGGGAAATTGAATATAAGATGTTCCCCTCGCCATTAAAATAATGTGCTCGGGGTGCAATTCAATAATGGATTTTAAAGGAAGTAAACCATAAACAATGATTTTATTCGTTAGCTTCTTGTGTATGCGAAGCCATTTTAAAAGCCGAATCCCACTGAAATCAGTATATTTTTGATTTTCACCATATTTCATTTCTGCATTGATAATGAAGATGTCATCTTCCTGGTATTTCAAATCATTACAAAAATCCTGGAAATCAGCTTTTACCGGATAGAATCTTGTTTCCGGAAGCAATGAAATTGCTTTATTCTCTGTTGTGTCAAAATATAATTTCATAATTAAAGATTTAAAGTAAGCTGGCTTCTGAGTTTATAAAAAGATTCCCAGTCAGTATCATTTTCCCGATACGACTTTTTAAATTTGACGAAATCAAATTTATTTTTTTCTATTAGCTCTTTTTCTTCATTATTTAACTGCTCAAAATTACCGAGTAACAATTTATTCAGTAAACTAATTTTCGCCTCCAAACCACCATCACCAAAAGGCGCCAACAATAATTCATCTGTTACCGAAGATTTCTTCTTGATACTCCACGACCCACTTTTTTCAACAATATTTTCTAACACCTGCCTGAGTTGCTTATCGTAATAATTGCCCGATTCTTTTAAATGGCTTAAACGCTTGTAACCCTTTAGCTTACTATTAAATACCCCTTTAACAAACTCTTCGTCAACATGGCCACTGGAATGAAAAACAATATAAATTTCATCAAAGTCCTTTACAATAGAACTAAAGCCTGGATGATTAACATCATCACTAAATAAGAAAAGTGACAAATTATTGTCAATAATTATTTTTTTTGGGAAAGTGGGGATGTTCCGTTCGATACCTATCGAACCAAGGCTTATATTATTTGTGAAAACTATTATGGCTTTTGTCATGGTTTATTGGACTTATGATAAATTCGTAATGCATTTAAATGTTGTATCAATTCAATTTTTGACAAACTGTTAACAGCTCTTTCAACGGAAGAAAAACTGATAAAGTAAGCCCCTTCGGGCAGAGTGGATGGTGTCCCTTTGCCGGAGGTTAGGATGAGGTAATGATACTCAACTTGAACCTTATTAACAAGGTCGTTATAATAATCTGACAGCTTTACATTCTTCATCTCTGCCATTTTTTCCAAAATAGAAAAATGCAAAACCACATAATGGTAATCCTTCATGAAACTTTTAATAATTGTCTCCAATCTATCCACATTAGCAGCACCTCCCTGGTTGCCATATATAAAACTCCTTAAATCAAAGGCGTTTTCATCCTGTTCATTTTCCGGGAGCGGGGGCACAAAAATGCCTCTTAACTCAAGCAGGTCTCTTTTTGATAAATTATGTATATAATTTTGCGCTTCGTTGACTTTATTTTGAATCCGTTCGTCCAGCACGGCAACTTTGGTAAAAATCGCCTCTATCTCCTCCCATTTTAAGTCTTCCAGTTTCCCCGATGGGATATCAAGATTATCCTTACTGCACAAAGTGGAGTAATAGAAATAACCCTTGCTTTTTATTTTAGAAAAATCCTTTTCCTTGTGTTCATTACCGTGCGAATCAATGATTATCAGGTTTTCTGCCTGGCTATCTATATTGTTATCTTCTGATGGTAAATCAATTTTTTTATACTTATCAAGGAAGTGTCCATTTATTGAAAACATTCTTTTTTGCCAGTTCAAGATAATTTCTTTTCGCTTTTCTTCATTTAAAAGAGAAGCAAAATCCTCATCAATAAAGTTTATTTGCCGGATATTATTTAATTTGAGTGGGCAGGATTCCTCTTTAGTGGATTTAATAATGAATTTTGCACACGTATTCAAATCAGTATCCTCGTCATTGCCGGAAAAGTTTATCCCGACCTTTTGGAAATCATCTTCATTTTTCGGTTTTTCGCTGGTAATAACGTAAAACGTTTCCGGTTTCCGAAGATAAAAAACATACGCCAAATGATTTTCGCAGTTAACAACTTCAAGTGGCCTTGGAAAAACTTTTTTCACTTCCTTTTTTGAAAGGTCAATTACATTTTTTTTGTTAACCGGTTCGTCAAAAAACATCAGCGGCAGGCCAATCAGGTAACAGGCAGCAATTTTCATTTCCAAGATACCCCAGCCATAATCACGGACAGCCCCCTCGCTGTTTAACAGCTTATCATCAATACAGCTTTTAATCCCTTTTCTTGCCCCGGTGTCATCAATTATTTTTATTATTTCTGCACTACTCACGTATAGTAAATCATCATAAATGGTAACCTTGTAATAATCTTTTAAATGGCTGTCATCTATTTGTATATTAATGTTATATACCGGGGAACCTATATCATTATTAACATACGAGGAATGTTTATATAGATTCCGTATGAAATTCTTTAAAATCGTATAAAAGGCGTTAATTCCGTTGGATCCTCCCGGAATGGAAACAATTTTTCCATCACTATTGTAAGTCAAACTGACTTGAACTTCAGTTTCTATTCCCCCGTTCTTCTGTTTAAGATCGTCAATAAGACCCTTTCCAAGAAAGAAATTAATAATTTTACCAAGTTTCTCCACTTCGCGTTTGAAGTTATAATCAAAAAAGGTATGACTTGCGGTTTGCCCGTTGATATCGGCAATATATTCCATTTGGCCCCTGAGATAATCACTGAAAGCATCATATTCTTCTTTCAAATTATCGATCTTGCTTGTCGAAGAAAGATGTTTAATTTCATCTAACTTTTCTCTCAAATTTTTCTGATACGAAATCATAACATGGCTGCCGTCGGTGTGTGATAAATTTCGGGCCGAAATAGTCGCTAATGTCTCTTTAAGGGTGGATTTCAAGGACTTTATCCTCACCTGTTCTCTAAAGGTTTGTGGAAAATGTTGCTCGGTTACTTTTCCTTTTTGGGGTTTTGCTAATTGCTTTGTCTTTGGGAAATAAAGAATACAATTTAACAGAAGTGCGTTCCTGATTTCCGGTGTACTTGATTGTGGAAAAACAAAAATAGAATCTTCTGCCGGGTTTATATCCGGTTCTATCCTGGAAAGTTCCTTATTGATGGCATTGTACTGATCATCAAAAAGAACCGGACTTCCTGCAAGTTCTATAATTTCACAGTTAATAGACAATTCGTTTTCAAAATGTTTTTTCATTATTTCCCCGAGAAACAAAGTATCAGAACGATTAGGGGGATTTTGATTGGAGACAAACAGAAAAATCTTATTCAGTGGATCCTTAATCTTACAATAAGCAATAACCGGATCGATGATGGGGTATTCAATCTTATCTATATAAATGCAAAAATTATCTGAAATTGTTTTCCCTGTTTCTCTCGGATTGATAAATTGTGGTACTTTCTTCCCTTCCCGATTGGTACTACATAACTCATTATCATTAACGTAATCCGGTTTAAATTGTACGTCCCGGCCTCCGACAGCGGCGAATAAATATTTAGCCATGGTATTATCAATTATTATAATTGTTGCAATTTACAGAAAAAAAAGAAGTTTCCTGTTTTTCCTGACGGAATCTTATCTTAATCCATTCCATATCTGAAATATTGTTGATGGCCGTATCACCACGGACTGCCGCACCACGCACACCATTTTTGGGACGAACGGCAATCCCGATGCCGTTGCCATGCCAGAAACCAGGCACAGGCTCAGGTAGCGAAGGCACGATGTTACGAAGCAAATTGTTTGTTACCGGGTGGCCACACAGATTGTTCCCCGGTTTGACCTCTTTAAGATATTCAACCAATTCTTCTTTTGAGATAGAAGTTAATATAAGTTCTCCGCTGATAAAGGCGGGCGCAACTACGGTGCTGAGTAAGTATATTTCCGGTTTATTTTTCATGGTATTTGTTTTTGTAACAATTCTTTTTTATGTGTGAGACTAAAATTTCACAACGCCTGGTATATTTGAAATTTGAAAGTCAAACAGCCCAGCCAAAGGCGGAGAGCATCCTGTCCGCAACTTGCATCGGATGTTCATCCCCGGAATACAAATAAACATCATTGTTAGTTTTCCGGGGTTTTCTCTCCGTAAAAAACAAAGCCATTTAATTAATTCGTAGGCTATAAACATGTCCAAAATTGCTTCCGGCATGCGACCTTATAATACTTAACGCATCTTCCAAACTTCTTGCCTGTCCAATGTTGCTCCACGAACCCAAAATGGAAGCTTTATATCTATAACAATAGAAGCGGTTACCACTTTCCGAAACCTTGTACACTTTCGTTCCGGACGCTGTTTTTACTGAGATACTTTTATTCATAGTTTTTTATTTTTATAGTTTTAACAGCCCAAAATAACAAAGGATGAAGTTTTCCGGAGTTTTCCCGGGCTTCCAAAGGGCTTGTTTTTCATATAGGGGGCTTCTAATATTATACTGTTACAATAAGTGAATCATAATCTATTTTCCGGGTTTTTTTGCTTTTCTCGAAGCAGTTCCTGCAAATCGGGTAATAGAGTACAGTGTCTTTCTTAGGATCGATTTTTTCATTCACTGCTCTCATCAACTTTTTGTACGTAACAGGTAACATAAAACATTCAAACACACTCCTGTTCATGCGTATTCCCTGCTCCTCCAGCAGTTTCGACACCTCGCTCCTTCGCTTGTTGCCCGAAATATCGTAGGCAATAATATAGATGTGTTTTGTTACCATGTTTTTATATAAGGTTTATAATATGGGTTAATGCCCGTTAAAAACTTTTTTAACATAACGGCTTGCCCCCTAATAATATCTCTGACACGCATTTCTTTGTTTCTGAATTTTTCCACTTTATTGATATTTTGAAAAATCTTTTGAGCTAATCGTTTTTTTGAAAAATCGTTTAATAAGCCGTTGTTTACCTGCATTTTTTCATGTTTTGTTATAAGTCCGACAACAGCCCTGTCAACTATGGGAGACCTGAATTCTTCAATAAAATCATAAATCAAAGCCGGTTTCTTATTATTGGACACGTGAAGGTATCCGATACATGGATTTAGACGAGCAGAAATAATGGCTTCCCATACACGTGAATATAAAATAGCGTATCCATAGTTTAGCAAACTATTGAAAAGGTCAGTGGCACCCTGATGCTGCCGGCCAGGGAAACTGATGTGTTTTTCCAAAAGTACTTTTATCTGCTCCCAGTAAACGAAGGCAGCCTGCCCTTCAATAGCAAATATTTTTCCTCTTGTGCTTGCTATATTGCTTCCTTGAATATTATTAAGTCTGTCTAAACATAATTTCATTTTATTGCATGCCTCAGGTAAAGTTTTTATAAAATCTGAAGGAGTTGCTTTTCTTTGTCGGGAAAAAAATTTTAAAGTATTCAGCTGATTCCTGATTTTTCCTTTGATAATTGCTTTGGCAATTTTAACTCCCAAAGCATTTTCCAATGCATGAACCTGTGCAATTTCGTTTCCTGCTTCTGCAAATTCAGGTGAACACAGTTTTGCAAAAGGGGTTCCGTCAAAATTTAAAAAGTCAATTACAATCCCTTTGTTTGCGCAATACCTCAACAGATTTGACGAAATACTAACACCATTGGAAGTAACAGTAATGTTTTTCAGGTTGCCGGCTTTGACTGTTTTTATAACTCTACCAAATTTTTTCAATGTAATTTTTCCTTTTGATAATCCTATTTGAATTCCTGGAGTCCTAACTAATAGTTCCATACCCGATGCCTCCATTTTCAGAAACTGCCTTTTTCTCATCATTACCGAGGCCGATACTTTAACATTTGTTTTTGCTCTTTTAACATGCGTGGCCTTTGTGCAGAAGTTGGCAATTTCAAAGGCAATCTTTTTATTTAACATCTCATTTTGAAGGTTAAAGAAGTGCAATTGTCCCACAAAGTTACGAAGCGATATTTTATTTCTTAGCTGCTTGTTTTTTAAAGCTTTTCCCAACTTTACCTTCAGGCATTCGATTAATGATGCATCCAGTTTTGCCGTATCTTCCGGTAGTAAAATTTGCCCGTAATACGATTTAATTCCCGACAGTTTCTGCATAAAACTTTTAGAAGGGGCATTATCCTCAATGCCAAACGAATCGAACATCCTTTGTTTCAGCGTTTCACCTTTCTCGTTGCTTAAATGAACCTTCCCGTTTTGCATGGTTGCTCCGAGAAAGGTAAATGGTTCATTTGGACCAACAACTCCTGATTTGCCGTTTAGTTTTAGTTTCAGGCTTCTTAATAACTGGTTTCGGGCAAAGCCAAACATATTTTTTGCAGCCTTTTCGGATTTACAACCTATTATAAAGTCATCGGCATAGCGAATATAACCTACATTTTGGGTTAATATTTTAGCATCAAACGGGTGCAAATATAAATTTGTAAGCAGCGGGGAAAGGATACTCCCTTGTGGCAGCCCGGCTAAAGCGCTATTCCATTTAAAATTACCCGACACACGGCCCATTTCCAACCATCCTTTTATTAACTCAACAATAAATGTATCGTTTATTTTTTCTGCGAGAATATTCGCGACGGCATCATGTGGAATAGAATCGAAGCAGCTTTCAATATCACAAACAACAATCCATCGCCGGTTTTCATTATTCATAATGTGGAGCAGACGTTTAATGGCTTTTGTGGGGCCTTTTTTTGGCCGGAAACCGTAACTTACATTTAGGAACAATGGTTCTAAAACAGGTTCGATTATCATTTTTACTGCTAACTGAACAATTTTGTCCGATACCGTTAGCAGGCCAAGTTCTCTGACCGAGCCGTCTTTTTTGCGTTTCGTTGCCTTTTGCATAGGCATTGAAATATAGGTTTGTGCCATTAACTGTGCTAATATTTTTTGCAAATTTTCTTCTGCACGATTGTCAAAGCTTTCCACAGAAACGAAATCAATACCCCCTCGTGAATTTTTCCTTTTCACTTTCAGCCATGCTTCCCTGAGGGTATCTATGGTACAAAGTTGATTATAGAGCGAGGTTTCCATTATATAAATTTTACCTCAAAAATATGACTTCTTGAATTTTCCAGGGTTTTCTCAAAATATAAAACAAGGAACCTAAAAAGTATCAATGCTCCTTAAAGCTGAACTTGAATCATACCTTTTTTCTCGTTCCTTTTCTCATCACTTTTTGCGTATCAATGCTCCTTAAAGCTGAACTTGAATCATACTCCAAATCCAACGATACTACACTTCTACTTGCCGGTGGGTATCAATGCTCCTTAAAGCTGAACTTGAATCATACTAATTATGTTACTGATGTCTATGGTAAGAACCTTGTTGTATCAATGCTCCTTAAAGCTGAACTTGAATCATACATTCTGACGGTACAAGTTATTCGGGGTCAGCCACGGTGTATCAATGCTCCTTAAAGCTGAACTTGAATCATACAATAAGGATAAAAGGCATGGTTTCCGACCGTGCTTAAGTATCAATGCTCCTTAAAGCTGAACTTGAATCATACTGTTATCTGAAAAAGGTTATTATAATAACTACCAATGGGTATCAATGCTCCTTAAAGCTGAACTTGAATCATACAACTCTTCTTCGGAAGGGTAAAAACATAACCTCTCTTGTATCAATGCTCCTTAAAGCTGAACTTGAATCATACTCATTGGTTCCCCACAGCAAAATGTATTTCAGCCCCCGAGTATCAATGCTCCTTAAAGCTGAACTTGAATCATACAATGACTTCTTATCTTTTACTCTTGAAAATAGAGCAAGTATCAATGCTCCTTAAAGCTGAACTTGAATCATACATTTTACACTGAAGCATACTATTTTCTGCCTAATGGAGTATCAATGCTCCTTAAAGCTGAACTTGAATCATACTTTCCAGAGACGCTAAATTTATTTTTGTTGATGCGTATCAATGCTCCTTAAAGCTGAACTTGAATCATACATTTTTTTCCCACCTTCGTACAGGTGGGAATTAAAGAGTATCAATGCTCCTTAAAGCTGAACTTGAATCATACCCCATAAACATTGAATCTTTGGATCTATTTCCGAGGTATCAATGCTCCTTAAAGCTGAACTTGAATCATACAATCATGGAAAAGCAAAAAGGCGATGAAATTCTCGTCGTATCAATGCTCCTTAAAGCTGAACTTGAATCATACACCTCAAGGTTATTTTCTTCAACAGTAAGGGAGCCGCGTATCAATGCTCCTTAAAGCTGAACTTGAATCATACTAAAGAAATTAACGGCGATATATTCGCCGTGAGAGTATCAATGCTCCTTAAAGCTGAACTTGAATCATACCAGTCTTGTACTACCGTCCGGAATCATTCAAATGGAGTATCAATGCTCCTTAAAGCTGAACTTGAATCATACGAACTGGGCTGATAGGATTTATCTCTATCAAAACGTATCAATGCTCCTTAAAGCTGAACTTGAATCATACCATCTGGTAGATCTGGCTATATATTCGTAAGAATATAGTATCAATGCTCCTTAAAGCTGAACTTGAATCATACTCTTGTGATAGAACCTAGGGGACTGTCTCCTAAAGGTATCAATGCTCCTTAAAGCTGAACTTGAATCATACAGTAGTAGTAAAACTCTAGAGTTTCTATTTTTTTTAAGTATCAATGCTCCTTAAAGCTGAACTTGAATCATACTAAAGATAGGGTTAAAAGAAATAAATGGGGATTTAAGTATCAATGCTCCTTAAAGCTGAACTTGAATCATACCTATTTAAAGCTAAAGTTCCCATGGCTATCCGCATTAGTATCAATGCTCCTTAAAGCTGAACTTGAATCATACAGAACAAATAGCTGGGACTGGGTCAACGATGAACTCGTATCAATGCTCCTTAAAGCTGAACTTGAATCATACCATTTAAAATCAAAGAAAGTCCTGCCGAGTAAAGTAGCGTATCAATGCTCCTTAAAGCTGAACTTGAATCATACAAATTGTTTTCTTTAATTTCGGTGGGACCGTGGGGTATCAATGCTCCTTAAAGCTGAACTTGAATCATACTCCCCACGACGATTTTTAATGGGAATTTCAGTATATGCGTATCAATGCTCCTTAAAGCTGAACTTGAATCATACCACTTCTGGTGATTGGGATATCAAAGAGGATAGCCTTATGTATCAATGCTCCTTAAAGCTGAACTTGAATCATACCCCATGGCCATTGGATATTTGGATATTGGTCATCCAAGTATCAATGCTCCTTAAAGCTGAACTTGAATCATACAAATTAAGAAAAATGACTTTAAGGGAGTCGTTTTGTATCAATGCTCCTTAAAGCTGAACTTGAATCATACATACTACCTTCTCTATAGATGGTGGAAAAAGATTTATGTATCAATGCTCCTTAAAGCTGAACTTGAATCATACATTATCTCTTTAATGATTGGAGACATAGAGCCCCAAGTATCAATGCTCCTTAAAGCTGAACTTGAATCATACCTATGGGAAACATAGTTTTGTTATTTGTTCTAGTTATGAGTATCAATGCTCCTTAAAGCTGAACTTGAATCATACGGATATCAAAGAGGATAGCCTTATATACAAAGAAGGCTGTATCAATGCTCCTTAAAGCTGAACTTGAATCATACTCCCTTAATATCAATAAT
>CAZBLA010000029.1:0-10078 GCA_964492665.1 Microcaldota archaeon | reverse complement strand
TATAAATGCATCAATAAACATACTCAACAGAGCTACCCTTGGACAAAGGGAAAGTCACGCTCAGGGAGATTTTGTAAGACCTCAAAAGGGGGCAGTTGTCAAGGAACTGAGAACCGATAAAACACATCCTTTGCAGGATGCAGTGATTGCATAAATGCAGAGGAAGCCTACACCTTTAGGTGTAGGAGGATGTCACCCTAAAGTATTGCACTAAACTAATTCGTCAAATAATTGCCGATCTCTATCTTAAAATATTAGTCAAAACTCTCTCCAATATCCTTTTGTAAAACTATCTGTCCAAAGAGTTTTCAAGAGTAAAAATCATCTACTTCATTTTGTCAACTTTCTAATATAACAATATTTACAATAGCCATTTACGTTGATATGTGTTTGTATTCCTGCGTATATTTTTTTCTAATGAAACCTTTTAAAGTCTATTTCCACATTTTTACAATATTGTGGTGGTTTTATGAATTCAGACCTGAATGAAACTTATACTGACGAGATAACAACATCAAACAATGTTGAAAATTTAAATAATACGGGTGCTGATCCAAAAGAAGTTATAAAAAGAGATGGAGTTGTTATTGGCTTTGATAGAACCAAAATAGAGACAGCTATCCTTAAGGCAATGAAAGCCGTGAACTTTGATACAAGCAAAATGGAAACAGAAGCAAATAGAATGACAAACGAAGTAATAGAGAAACTCGGAAAAAAACATTCTACTCCGAGTGTCGAAGAAATCCAGGACATGGCTGAAAACGTAATAATCAAAAAAAACTATCCAGAGCTTGCAAAAGCTTATATCTTATATAGAAAACAGCATGAAGATCTGAGAAATACTTTTGCACTTTTTGAAGAGCTTGACATGGTTGACGATTACATATATAAAAAAGATTGGTCTATAAGAGAAAATTCCAACATGAACTACTCTCTGCAAGGTCTCAATAATTATGTCACATCAAAATTGATAGCAAAATACTGGCTTAACAAGCTTTATCCGAAAAGCGCAAGGCAGGCGCATATACGTGGGGATATACATATACATCAGCTCAATACGCTTGGTCCTTACTGTGTCGGATGGGATCTTAGGGATTTATTGAAAAAAGGATTTAGAGGTGTATCCGACAAGATAGAATCGAAACCGCCAAAACATTTCAGAACCGCATTGCTTCAAATCGTAAATTTCTTTTACACGTTACAAGGAGAAAGCTCCGGTGCACAAGCATTTTCAAATTTTGACACTTATCTTGCCCCTTTCATAAGATATGACCATCTATCCTATAATGAAGTAAAACAGGCCATGCAGGAGTTTATATTCAACATGAATATTCCAACAAGGGTGGGTTTCCAAACCCCGTTTACAAATCTTACCATGGATCTTGAAGTGCCAAATTATATAAAAAATGATAATATAATAATCAGCGGAGAAGAAAAGAGCGAGGTTTATGGAGATTTCCAAGAAGAAGTATATATGGTTAACAAAGCATTTGCGGAAATAATGACTGAAGGAGATGCAAGCGGCAGGGTTTTCACTTTTCCTATACCTACCTATAACATAGTGAAAGGATTCGATTGGGACAATCCTGTTTATAAAGAAGTCTGGGAGATGACAGCAAAATATGGAATACCTTACTTTGCAAATTTTGTAAACAGTGACATGAATCCGGAAGACGCAAGAAGCATGTGCTGCAGACTTAGACTCGATATAAGAGAACTCAAGAAGAAAGGAGGAGGACTATTCGGAGCAAATCCATTGACAGGAAGTATAGGGGTAATAACAATAAACCTCTCAAGAATCGGATACACTTCAAAAAATGAAGAAGAGTTTTTCGAAAAACTCATGGAAGTTATGGAGATAGCAAAAGAAGGGCTCGAGACAAAAAGAAAATTCCTGGAAAATGCAACAGATTTCGGACTTTATCCATATTCAAAGTTCTACCTTTCATCCATAAAGCTAGGTTTTCATGGTTACTGGAAGAACCATTTTTCGACAATAGGACTAATAGGAATGAACGAGGCTGTGCTAAACTTCCTTAAAAAAGATATAGGAACAAAAGAAGGAAGAGAATTTGCACTGAAAGTTCTCGACTTCATGCGAGAACAACTCGAGGATTTCCAGATAAAAACAGGTAACATATATAATCTTGAAGCCACTCCTGCAGAAAGTACTGCTTATGATCTGGCAAAGAAGGATAAAAAGGAATTCTCAAACATAATAGTTGCAAATGATAAAAAAGTAAAAGAGGAAAGTGCCGAGCCCTATTACACTAACTCTTCGCTTCTTCCTGTCAACTATTCTGAAGACATAATACATATCTTGGACCTTCAGGATGAATTACAAACAAAGTATACCGGAGGCACAGTAATACATGTTTTTCTTGGAGAATCCGCACCATCACCCTTAGTTGTGAAAAAGCTTGTAAGGAAGATTTCTGAAAACTATAAACTTCCATATTATACAATTACTCCCACGTTTAGCATATGTCCTGTACATGGTTATATATTCGGGAACCATGAATACTGCCCATTATGCAAACAAGAATCAAAGAATTCCGATTCGGAGAACAAAATGAAATGCGAAGTCTATTCAAGAATTGTTGGATATCTGAGACCTGTAAGTCAGTGGAATGTGGGAAAACAAGAAGAATTCAAGGATAGGAAGCTATTCGATACAATAACAACTAACCTATGAGGCATTGGTTATGGAAATAGGAGGGTTTGAAAGACTTAGCTTGATAGACTATCCTGATAAACTTGCATCAGTCGTGTTTACAACAGGATGTAATTTCAGATGCTGGTTCTGCCATAACGGAGATCTTGTAAATAGAAACCACAAAAACCTTCTGCTATATTCAGAGAAAGATGTGTTGACTCTGATAAGCAATACTAAGCATATAATCGAGGGAGTTACCATTACAGGCGGAGAACCGACGATAAATACAGATCTTCCAGAGTTCATAAAAAAAATTAGAGATTTAGGTCTTGATGTGAAGCTCGATACAAACGGTTCAAATCCAACTATGTTAATGAATTTCATTGACAGAAAGCTGGTAAATTATATCGCAATGGATGTGAAGGCGCCAATTGAAAAGTATAATGATGTAATAAATGTCAGTGGCTTTGAAGAAAAAGTTTTGCAGTCTATAAATCTACTGCTTACTTCTAACATAGACTATGAATTTAGAACAACAATAATACCACAACTCTCAAAGGATGATGTATTGACAATAGCAAAAAGCGTAAACGGAGCGAAAACTTATTCCTTGCAGAAATTCAATCCTAAAAATACGCTGTCAGTTGGCAAGTTTTCAGATATGCGCGAATGGGATGAAAATATGCTAATTAAATCAAGCAGGGAAATAAGTAGATTAGGAATCGTAAAGAACTGCCATGTGAGAAACATATAAACTCTTAAGATCCTTTGCATGACGTTCAACAAGCTGAGCACTTCTTATTATTTTAAATAAAAAACTATATTTTTAAATATATCTTCTATATCCTTCTGATCACTCCTTTTCTATCTTCCTAACGAAAAAGTTATTAGGTTACTATAACCTATTATTTTACATCTATGTTACCCTTTTGGGATATACCTTTAATGTGTATATCTAACAAAAATTATTAAGTTCCACTAATACAAAACTATTCGGAACTACTGTTTTAAGTAGGGTAGGGATGTCACTAGTATGGAGTGATATATGTGGAACCAAATTTACTGAACAACTTATGGGTCCTGATATCTGCCCTTCTTGTGTTTTCAATGACAATCTCAGTCGGTCTTCTCGAGATAGGCGAACTGGGACGCAAATTTGATAGAAGCCTCTACAAGGTTGTTATAATAACCGGTTTCTCTCTCTTCTTTATGGGTCTGATAGGTTTTGATATAGCTTTCGCTCCAACCATCATGGGGGTAATAGGGAATCCATTCTATGGAAACATATTTCTAGGGCTCTTTTCCGCAAGCGTCCATGGAAGCATTGTCAATGTTTTTTGGTTGACAGGCGCAAAATACTTTTCCACATTTCTTTCTACGGGAACTTACTTCCTTTTTGAGACCGCTTTCGCATCTGTGACTCTTGCATTAGTTGCGGTTGTTGTTTTAAGAAAAATCAAGATGTCTGCATTTGTGATCTTTGCAGCAATCTACTTTATCATAATATGGACCCTTCCTGCCGCATGGATATGGAATCCCACTGGTTGGCTCTACAACCTAGGAGTTAGAGACTTTGCAGGTGGACTCGTTGTCCATGCAGCTGCAGGTTTTGCTGCTATTGCCATTATGGTTAGGATATGGCAGGAAGAAAGAAAAAAAGGTCTGAAGGAATCAAAGCAGGAAAAGTTAAATATCAATTCTGTGTGGCTCACATTGGCCATTGTCCTTTTATGGATGGGGTGGTTTGGTTTCAATCCAGGAAGTGAACTGGCGCTCAACAGCGAGACAATAAAGGTTGTCATCACAACATTCCTAGCAGCAGGTTCAGCAATGATATCAACACTTACAACAAAATTTCTGATATTGAAACATGATCCAGGTTTGATATGGGCAGTGAACGGTATACTCATGGGACTGATTGTCATAACTCCTCTTGCCGGATTTGTGAGTCCCGGGAGCGCAGTACTCCTAGGACTTCTGGCCGGACCCATCTTCGTGTTTGCGGAAAGACAATTCTCAAAACACAAATGGTACAGCGATCCTGTGGGGATTTTACCCGGACATACTGTTGGAGGAATTTTCGGTCTACTTATGATAGCTTTCTTTACCCAACGAGTTTTTGCATCAGCATCCGGAGACTCAAACCTTCCGAACGGTCTCTTGTTTGGGGGCGGTTTTGCTGCTATCCACCAACTGGCTCTCGAGGTTTTTGCTACAGTCGTAATATTCATATATGTATTTGTAATATCATACCTTTCTATGTATCTGATAAGCAAATTTCTGCACGGAATTCTTGTAGACAAGGAGTATAAAAAAACAGCAAAAAGACAATAGCACGCCATACGACTAGAGATAATTTAATCCAAACTCTTTTGACACCCAAACCGGAAGTATAACTTTTTCATGCTCTACCTTTTTGCAATAGAACCTTTTTCAGTCAAATTAGCCACATCAACCTTAACAATTCATAACGGAAAATTCCATTCTTTTTAGTAGGATGAAAACGAAGTATATGTCAACATATCCAATAGATCTGCTTTCGGATATAGGGAAAGTTACGATCAGGAAGATTTTGTAAAATATAAAACCAATCCGATTATCAGAGAAATAGGAATCAATAAAACACGTCATTTGCGAATATGATGATGCATGGATACGGAAGAAAGTCTACACTATCTATGGATGGGAGGAAGTCACATATACACTCAATAAAATATATATAGCCATCAACCCAATATATCCTAAAACTACCCTTGTGATCTTCTGAACAAAAAATATAAAATTGTTATATTGGTGTTAATTGTCCTTGCTGTACTGTCAGTTGCGGAATTGGCAATTACGGAAATCCATACAAATCTTAGTTTAACTACGATTTTGAATCCATCAACTGGCCTATCTCTTGGAGTCATACTTCTAATATCCTTGATATTGGGGATGATGCATGGTGTTACTCCTGATGAACATACATGGCCCATAACATTTAGTTATTCTGTAGGGAGCTACAGCACCAAAAAAGGAATGAAAGCAGGATTTGCCTTCTCTTTTGGGTTTATGGTTCAGAGAGCATTTCTTACGACTCTTGGATTTCTTGGATTAGCCATAATATATAAAGAATATAACCTCAATGGACCTATATACATAATAGTTGGAATAGCCATGGCTATAGCCGGAGCATACATACTCAACAAAAAGAAATATATACATATTCCTTTCGATAAACTATTCAAGGGAAAACTGCATCATTCGGGAAAAGCCGAACTGATACACATACCAGAACATAAGCACGAGATTCCTTTGAAGATGGCTGTCATCCATGGTTTAATTGCAGGATTTGGTTTTGGTGCATATGCGACAATCATAACTTTCATACTTGCTCCACAGGTTCCATCATTGATATATGCCCCTCTTCCTGGACTGATGTTCGGTGTGGGTACAATGATAATGCAGATAATATTCGGTGCTGTATTCGCCAATTTTGCACGTGTAAAAAAACTCGGAGAAAACGAGATAGGATACATTGGCAGGAAGACTGCAGGAAGAACTCTATACTATGGAGGTGCCATGTTTGCATTGATAGGACTTATGATAATTCTATTTCCTATGATAGACAAGATTGCCTTGTCTACAGGAACCAATATACCAAACTTAGATTCAATAGGTGTTGCAACAGTATTAGTACTCATCGTAGTCGGCGGAATAGGTATAGGTAACCTTATTCTGACAATGCATGAAGTAACGAGCAAAAAGAAGAGAGATTTTAACGGATAATAACTTTCATTGTCTATTAAGTTTCTGAGAATCTGTAACCTTACAAATCCATCGGAATTTTTTGTTCGGAAAACCTATAACATAGATTTAAATATTTACGTCCGAAATTTCTTGTGTGATCTATTTGATAGACAGCGGAAGATTAAAAAAATTGGACGAATTACGCAAATTAGGAATCAATCCCTATCCATATTCCTATGCAATATCTACTACTACCTCCAACATATCTGATAATTACGAATCTTTGGAGGGCAAAGAGGTAAATGTCGCAGGTAGGATAATGAGATGGCGCAGCATGGGAAAACTTAGTTTTCTTGATCTTGTAGACAGAACTGGTAAAATTCAAATAATGCTCAATGATTCTGAATTGGATGATAAATCGAAAGCTATCATAAAATTCCTGGATACCGGAGATATAATAGGTGCAAGGGGAATCATCACTAAAACCAAGAAAGGAGAAATAAGCATCCTATCAAAAGAATTAATTATTCTCTCTAAATCATTAAAGATACTTCCGGAAAAGTTCCATGGCCTCAATGACACAGAATTAAGATATAGGAATAGGCATTTGGACTTCATGGTAAATACAAATATAAGAAATTTTTTTTATATTAGGGCGAGTATATTAAAATATGTTAGAGACTTCCTAGATAATGAGGGATATACAGAATTTGAGACTCCTGTGCTGCAACACACCTATGGAGGAGCAAATGCCAAACCATTTGAGACACATCATGATGCATTGAACACAAATGTCTATCTAAGAATTGCGGATGAACTATATCTAAAGAGGCTTATCATAGGCGGGTTCGAGAAAGTATATGAAGTATCAAAAGATTTTAGGAATGAAGACATAGATTCAACACACAATCCTGAATTCACACAGGTGGAATGTTACGAAGCATACAAGGATTATAACGATTATATGAAAATGACGAAAAGACTTATAACAGGATTAGTGTATAAAATTTTCGGCAGATACACAATAAAATACCAAGGCAAGACAATAGATTTTGAATCTCCATTCCGAAAGATCAGATGGGTTGCCAGACTCAAAGAGCTGTCCGGGATAGA
The DNA here is from genome assembly GCA_964492665.1 of Microcaldota archaeon. Lineage (GTDB taxonomy): Archaea > Micrarchaeota > Micrarchaeia > Micrarchaeales > Micrarchaeaceae > JAJYXL01. Next base: position 2,580 of record CAZBLA010000029.1, on the reverse strand, counting down.
TGTGTCCGAGATGGATGATACTCAAGCAAAAGAGATAGCTAGAAAAGAAGGGTTGAAGACAACAATAACAAACGCTTATCATGTTGCAGATTCTTTGTTTGATAAATATATAAAACCCGATCTATGGAATCCTACATATGTGCTTGATTTCCCTTCATACATGTGTCCATTGACAAAGGTACATCGTGATAATCCCCTATTAAGCGAAAGGTTTGAGCTGTACATAGCAAACAAAGAGCTAGGAAACTGTTATTCTGAGCTCACGGATCCCATAATACAAAGATCCAAATTCGAGGAGCAGGAAAACGAGAAGATAAAAGGCGATACTGAAGCCCCGCCTTCTGACTCCGATTTTCTTGAAGCTGTAGAATATGGGATGCCGCCTACAGCAGGGATTGGAATATCTATAGATAAATTAGCAATGATCTTAACTGACAATTTATCAATAAAAGAAGTACTTGCATTCCCTACTATGAAACCCAAAAACAAAGATAGCATGTCTAACGATGAAAAATCCGAATAAACATTTGGATAAATACACTACTCTCTAAAATATCTTGACCTCTACGGCACAACAGGTATCACAATCCGCATCGCAGAACCGAGAACATACTCTGCAATCCGCAGAGGAAGCCCTTACTTAAAAGGGAGGATGTCAGCTATCAAGCTGTCCTATAAACCAAATAATGATTATATGAAAAGGGATAAACACCGCTATCTGCTTGTCAAGACCAGTTCAGACATCCGCAATAATATCTCATTTGAACAGAATCTATACAAAAACATGATTGATGTTGTTGGACAGATCAATTTCCATAAGCTCAATCCTAAGATCATAGAGATTATAGACAAAAATCATTTTATAATTAGAGTAGGTCTTCTGGGATACAAAGAATCGATACTCGCATTTGCACTGATTAAAAAATTGGATGAGGAAAGAATCAGCTTTTATACCCTCAAATCCTCAGGTACACTCAAAGCTTTAAGATCAAAAACAAAGACCTTAAATGGTTCAGATGATGCAGCCCAATAAACTTTCTAATTTCTGATCATTATAATCAAAATATTTCAGTATAATCTATCTAATTAATCGGTTGGTCTGGTTGGCCTGCTTCTTTGACTTCTCCGGAGGTTTCTAAACGCCCGTGCAAAGGGTTTTTAAGGGACTTCGCCCCTTAATTCATATATGTTGTGTAAAACAATACAAAATAATAAAAATATTTAAAAAGTCAACATCATTAAGTAGATAAGCATGAGGTTTCATCTAAAATCAGACCATCTCACCAGAACCATACTCCCACTCACAGCGTTGGCCGGATCTTTCATCACATTGTTCTATGTTTTTTACATAATGCAAGGTTTATCCTATTCTTATGGCGCAGCATCCGGAATGGCAAGCATGATAAACACATATAATTTAACCGTATCACGGCATGTTCTGGAAGCGATATCCTCCGCAGCAACAATAAAAATACTCCTCAAAATAACAGATATACTCCTATTTGTTGGAATATCCTCTTTCGCTATGAGCGTATTGTGGCTGTTCACAAAAACCTATGAAAAAATAGCTAGGACGATATTGGTATTCAATTCATCCATATTCCTACTACTTTCAATAATCCTACAGCTGGAATCCGTAATCTCTGCTGGAATATCCCTCTTATGGTTGTTATATCTAGGTAGTGCTTTACCTCTAGGAGCCGGCATATATGGAATACTCTTCATCCGCAGGCAGAAAAGGAGCAGAGGCGCAGCAATCATACCTATCGATCCTTCTAAACCCTATACCAATATGCTTACGATATCAAACAGAATGATGAGAAAACTTGCCGGAGACATAAAGATTCTTGACATGCATTTTGACGAAAGGTCACTAAACAATCTCATACGTCTCATCACTTCATCAAAAGGACAATACAATTCTCTATCCATAGTTACCGGAAGCGAACGTATAGATGCAAAATTTAAAAGATTATGCAATGATTTCAAGAACGAACTCAAAAACGATAAAATCAATTTTGAATTACGTATCATGACTGATGACGATTTCAACTCCCAACACGAAAGGATGATCTTGGATGATCTTACTGCTTACAAAATACCGCCCCTCAATATAATCAACAAAAAGAGCGAGCATATAGTCAAAATAAAATACACCAGTGCAAGAGGAAGATTTGACAAGCTTTGGGGTAGGGCAACGAAGTTTGAGAATATATAATCTACTAGTTCGCTGACAGCTTGAACATACCATTCCAATACTCCCAAACTGTCATGAAAACTGTATGATATCTTCCTTGTCCCAATTTTCCGCCGAACTACAGATAGCCAACTACCTAATTTACATTATAAACTTTGAAGTATCTATATAAATTACACAAATATATGTGTAAATGCAGAATATACCATATGTATGAGATAAGGGCATACAAGTTTAGGATTTATCCTGATGACAAACGAGAAGTGAAGATAGACAAAGGACTAATCTTGGCGCAACAACTCTACAACAAAATACTTGAAAGAATAAGATCCAGATATAAAACTGACTCCATATTGAATAGCTATCTGAAAGATGCAATAAAA
>CAZBLA010000028.1:0-10092 GCA_964492665.1 Microcaldota archaeon | reverse complement strand
TATTTAATCTATCATCATATTCTTTACTTACTACTCCCCATTTTAATTCAATCCTTACTGGGTTACCATCACTCGCTCCTCCTTTCTCCGATCCCATATACCCTACCACTTTATAGCCATCATCTCTCCTTCTCACTACAATCGCACCTACCAATATCTGTTTCAATATATCTTCTTTATGTACTGGTTTTCCTGTAGATTCAAGAAATTCTTTTATATCCTTTGCATCACCACCTACAGCATATGATCTAACTACTTGCAGCGGTTCATTTCTCTCTTCCTTTATTGCTTTTTCCATCAAATGTCACCATCAATACCAACCTTTTCATATACTACCTATAAAGACAATTCGTTTGAGTTCGACGTAAAACGAATTCTAAACTACATATCTAATAATCTTAATTTTTACAGAAGTTTTATAATATCAAAATACCAAACTTTATTATAAAATTTTTATGTAATGCTTCTAAATTTTGTTTTCATATAAAATTTGCATATATGTTGAAAAAGTCAATAAGTGATAAAATGGACAAATCTGCAAAATTGCAAGATAATAAAGAATTGAATACAAACAATAATTATCTTATCACAGGAGTTATCCTAGCGGGAGGTAGTGGTAAACGATTGCGTCCATTAACAGAAAATCTACCAAAATCCCTTCTCGAAATTCAGAAGGATTATTGCATAACAGACAAACTCCTCAAAGATCTTAAGAATATAGGAATAAACAACATAATGTTCCTAACATCATATCTAGGTGACAAAATAATTGAGCGTTATGGCAAATTATGGAATGGCCTGAATATATCTTATTCATCTTCGCAGAAGCAGCTTGGGACATGGGGATCAATAAAGAAAGCCGTGTTTGATGACAAGTTAACTGGAAAATTACTAATACTTAATGGGGATATAGTAACTGATGTTTCTTTAGAATCCATAATTAACAACAATACAAAAGTTACAATATTAGGGATACCATTGAAAAGTCAATACGGTATACTACATACAAATGGTCAAAAAGTACTCAGGTTTGAAGAGAAACCAAAGTTACCTTACTACATAAATGGCGGAGCGTATTTTATTAAAAACATAACAGCATTAATGGCCGAATTCAATCATCTCCACGAATTACAGAATAGTATTGAGTATGACATATTCCCAAAAATTGCAGAAGATGCAAATCTAGGAATACATATAGAATATGATACAAACATCCTTTGGAGATCAATAGACAGCATAAAAGATTTGGATGAAGTAAGAGAATTGTACAAAATAAGAACTGACAAACCCTGGGGATATGAGCTCCTTGTATCATACACCGATAAATATTTACAGAAAAAACTTTACATAAAGGAAAACTACAAGACAAGTATGCATTATCACAAGAACAAGCTAGAAACTTTGTATGTTGTGTATGGAAGGATATGCTTAGATCTTGAGGGTGGAAAATCTGAAATAATAAACGAAGGACAAAGTCGCACGATAAATCCCGGAGAGATACACAGCATTGTGGCATTAAAGAATACACTCATAGACGAGTCATCCACTCCTTACTTAGACGATACAGTAAGAATAAAAGACTTTTATACACGATAAATCCCTTCCATCATCTAATATACACTACTCACTAAATCAACACAAACTTTATAAGATAATACTATAAATACTAATATTAAAAATATAGTGATTTAAATGAAAGGAAAAACAAAAATGTTCAATGCACAACGTGGTTTTGGTTTTATTACCGCAGAAGACGGAAAGGAAGTATATGTTCACATATCTGAGATAGAAGGAAACACACCTCTTGAAGTAGGAGATGAAGTTGAATTTGATATTGAATCTGGAGATCGTGGTCCAAAAGCTAAAAATGTAAGGAAACTCTAATTCTAAGTTTTAAACTTAGTTTTTATGATATGTCATCCAACCCACGGATTTGTTCGTGGGTTTTTTGTGTTGTTAAACAACCAATCTTAATGGATTCAATACATCTTTGATTCAATCACATTTACTTTTTGTGAAGAAATTTTATGCTATTTTTCAAAATATTTTTTCTTATCTGAAAATAATAACCTGTCAAAATAACCTTTTGAGACCAATATAAAACACGAATAATCCAAAGCGGTCAAAACAGGTCCAGTAGAAAGAATATTTCGTCCAATATCATACTTTTCATTAAATACAACACACTTACAATACTCTTTCGTTTAAAACAGATATCTTACTTTTCCACTAAATATAAATGGAATTATCCGTAAACTTTTTTGTATATTCCTTATATTCCTATTATTTTTGAAAATTCCACATCTATCAAAAACTAATAAAAGAATATATATGTATTTAAACAATAATATGCTTAATTAAAAAGGGGATTTTTATACATAACAATAAAAACCATGTGGGAATCATAACTATATTGGTCTTCCTACTTTCAAGTTTGTTAATGCTCCCCTTTGCTTCAAATACCTCATTTCTCCATACGACAAATACAATAATAAACTCCCATACAACATACAGCTCACCATCCATTGAAACTTACAAGAACAAAGCAGAGACAAAGGCTCAAAGCTACTTACAGGGTGCTATAACCTACATACAAAACCTCCTACCTTCTATACCCTGTATTTCACCATTCGCTGGAATGATATGTTTTCATGCTAATGGTTCTGTCGTAATATCTAACTATCCAAATGCTCCGCTTCCGGGATTCATAGCTAACATCCATGCTGTAGAAAAGCTAGTTAAAGGCAAGAATAAAGATACTGCTTATGCCGGGAGTAAGATTGTATCTTATTTTGAAGATGCAGCAGCATTACATTCCGGATTAATGCCCATATCCTATACTCCACTAACATCAAGTATAGAACAATTTAACCGTGATAATGCTGGATATCTATTGACATGTCCAAATAAACCTAATTCAGCAAATATAATCGAATACTTTACAACTGATCCATCAAGGATATATGGAGATAGATGTCTAGAAGATTCACCGTTTGCATTCACAGCTATCTGGGCATATGCCATTTCATATGTGATCCCATTCTGGATTCCTTTTGCCGATAGAGCAAGAGTAACCACTATAATAAAAACAGGAATATTAGGACCAGTGTGGAATGCAAAAGTAACCAACCTAGGATTTTCAGGAGAACTCAACTATTCCGGAAAACGCAGCATATCCGCAAATTACAATACAAAATCCTATATATTCCAAACTCCAAAAGCATCATCGCAGAAAGCGCTATGGTCGTGGGGAGCACAACATATTTACTTAACTAAGTCTAAACCTTTAACTTTTAAATATGGTACAAAATTACATTTTTTCACTTTAGGTATTCCTACAAACCCAAAGAGCCTTATCACTTTCTGTAACTACCACTATAACTTTAACTTCCATGCTACAGTAACATTTAGGAATACACAAATACCAATACCAACCAAATTGAATAGCAACAACAAAGCAACATCCTATGGTGGTGTATCACTTTTACCTTACTTATTCTATACTTTTAATATACCTACGCTCTCTTCTAGTTTAAGCAAAGGATCTATCTTCCTTAATATGACATACAACCTTTATAGTCCAATAAACTGGAATACACCGAATACCTTAGATCCGTTTAGCTTGTATACAGGTTCAGGATTACTGTCCAACTACAAACACGATAACAAATATTCTTTAGCAATGTTTCCATTGAATTCAATAGCTTTTAGTTCTCCATATCTATCTGGTTTTAACGAGCCAAATGCTCTTTTTACTCTAGTGGACAAAAATAAAAAACTATCGCAGGAAGATTTTGAACAGAATTCTGGAAAACCAATATCCATATCAAATCCATCCTTTATATCAATCACTCCTAATGATAAAATATATGTATTGAATTATTTTTCCAAGAGTAGCCTTATTGCTAAATCCCAAAATACATATATGTATGAACTTAGTTTATTGCCTAAAGGCTATTACAATCTATCCAATCTTAATCTACCGACTAGTCAGAAAGTGCTCGGAGGATATAATTATCCATCGTCTGCATCTAATAAAAACAACTGGATTAACAGCTGGCACAAGTATTGGAAAGCAGCACTCGAAGAACTATCCTCAAATAAATATATCACCAATCTGTTTGAATTATCAAACTCTAAATCTTCCTTCTGGGGTATATTCCACAGCCGAAACGGAAAAGCTATCCTCAATGACATAATCCCAACAGGAGTAACTACAGACTACCAGAATGATTTATTCATAGTTGGACTCATTCCTATCAATGCTTTTGAAAGTGGGTTTAACAGGCTTAAATGTTTTTCTCTCCACCTCTTTAGTAGGTCATCCTCATCTTGTAGCAAAAATTTTGTGATAAGTGTATTGCCTCCTGGCAAATTAAAACGTCCGAAAGGTGCATTCCAAAAAATAATCTCTCCTCTGCTTCCAACGGAAATTGCAGCATCTCCAAACGGAAAATATATATACCTTGCATCACCCAACAGCGGTAACATCCTGGTATTAGCATACAACAAAAAATCAACAGGCAATTCTTTTAAAAAAGCGGGTACCATAAATTTAGCTTACAACAAACTAAACATAAATAAATATTTATCACATGGAGGACCGTTTGGTAATACAATCATAGCAAATGCCTACAAATCCCAGAAAGTATATTTAGATAAAGCAAAATACCACCATCCATTGGCACTCGCAGACTATGATGGATTATTATATGTGTTAGATAACTGGACATCCGATGCTGGTGGCGGAACCTCAATACTGATGCTCAGAACTTTCTCCTACAACAGGACCGAGATTCCGATAGATCCTTCACATTTTAATAACTTGAACCAGAATAGCCATACATCCGACTTCTATACTACAAAATATTATCCCCCCTATGGATGGCCATTATCAGCAAATATAAGTTTACCTGGAACATCCAGATACCAGTACCGTTCTCTTTCAGATTCCCATCCAGAGAAATCTCTCTCTTTCTGTATTGCTGGTTGTGATGCTACACCAAATACCTTGTCTTTATCACATACATTTGGCTATCCTCCAATAGGCCCAAGAATAAACAGTTATGGCGATATGAAAGGATTATCACATAATCTAGGGTTCACTGTAGATTTTAATAATACCGCATATCTTCTGGCACATGTTCAGGGGAAAAACAAGTATACAGAACTGCTGGAACTGAGAATGAATATACAGAACTATACAAAATTGTCTTTCGGATCAAATTCAACTTATAAATGTTTTATCAGCAACTCCCAAAGCGGAAATAATTGTGTTCAGAAAGTTAAAAACCTAAAAAACTTGTATCCACCATTGGAAGGAGTTCCTAGCTCATTCGCATTTGGAATTAATCAAGGATCTCCACAAAGATTTTTGAACCTCCCAAATGCTTTCTCTACAGAATTCCCATTAGGTTTAACTTCCAAAATTCATAATGGATTCAAAAAACCATCTCAAACTATTATCAAAAATGGCATAAGTAAAACAGCAAATTACAAAACAGCAACGAGTGCAGAGAATAACGGGAAGAAGCTATCTTTTTCAACAAAGATTCCACAAACTTATATAAATAGTATCATACACGGATACTTTGTATTTCCATACACTGTTGAAGTAAATCGTCAAACAACTTATGAAGGAGGAGTTTTAAGTTGGTTTATGGGGTTATTCACTGGAGGAGGCGGGGAAGCTATAGCTCATAATCTCATAAATAAACAAGCTGGTGTTTGTTTGCCTATATTCCTAGCAAATACTCGCAGTGATACCACCTATTATGAATTGAAAAAATCGGGTACAGTTTCACTTTATCCTAAGATGAAGATATATTCTAAGATTTCAAGTAATCTTGTAAATACCACAATAAATGGAGGACCTAGTTATACCTTATTCAATCTTACACATAATCTGTATATTGCCAATATTTCAGACAAAAATCTCATATTATATCCAAATATAGCAACAACCACTTTAACTAACAGACAATTCGGGGAATTTTATGCAAATCTCAGTGTAACAAAATGGGGCACATTACCTATACCCCTAGTTATAAATGCAAGCAGTTTTTATGCATATAAACCAAATCAATTCTTCCAAGTGTCTTTTTTGATGGGTGGTACAGGATTATCCAGCATTGTTCAAGTACATCCTGCATTTGTACAAGAGAGTGAAGTAACTAACAACAAAACAAATGTCTGTTACAAATGTTTCCTAATACAAAATATGCCATCTCTTCTGAAAAACTATCTACCTAAAAACTGGGAAAGTTACATACCCCATAACTTACCCGAATATTACTATAATCCACTACCCTCTCTAGCATTCAAACTGATAGGTGGTAAGAGCAAACTGAGCAGTTATATCGGAACAACAACCCGAGGATTAACTGTTTTCCAACTATTCAAACATTTTGATCATTATATAGGTGTTGATCTGAATCTTTTGAATAACTCAAACTATCTTACATCCTCTCCAGCTGTACACAACGCTGCAAAACAAGTGTTTGGAAGTTACACATCAACTCTTGGCTCGTATACAGGGCTTTCAGGTTACAACAGAATTATATATACATATGTTGACGCATTCAACAATACTATATTCATGCCATTGGATGTAGATCTGGCTAATTTGACAACAATATCGCTCCATTCAACCACATCAGTTAATCCAAAAAATCCAAACGAGACTACAATACATATAAAAGGCACTGCTGGCTCTTACAGCGGCATATTCGGAGGTTACTATCCACTCCCAAAATATAGTTTAATATTCTTATATTACGGTGCTAATATAAACTACTTCAATGCAACAAACACACCTACCAAGGATCCTAAGGGCTATTTTTCTTATGCAGAAAGATGCGCATTCGCAAATTCCATACGAGGATGTCAGCTTGCCAATCCTTTCGCAATTCTAACGCAAGGAAAGAACAAAAACACAGCATATCTCAAAGAATCACTTATACCTACATATTATCCTTCTTATGGCATACCCTTCAACCAATTAACCAACATACATAACCTAAACAGCCTACTGACCAAACTAAATCCTCTCCTACTACCACTAAATACCATAAAACAGCAGCTATTAAATTATCTCAAATATAAACATACAACCAACATAGATTCTCAGATAAACACCTTATTGACCAAGACAAAACATTCTATAAATCTATTAACATCTCTAAAGGCCAATTTACAACAGCAATTAACCAAACTAACACCTCAACAGCCCCCATTAAAATTAACACCTCAACAGCCCCCATTAAAAGGATTACAAACCAAACTGACCAACATAAACAACCACTTAACCAGTATAATCAACACCTTAACCAGCATAAACAATAAACTAACACAGATAAACAGCCTATTAACTACTGTAAATCAATTACGTAAATTAAACAAATCAAATCGTTTCATTTTACTAAAAGCTCTAAAAAATCAAATATTAACCAAACTAAAACAGACATTAACATCCAAGATAAGAGGACAGTTACAGCAGCAGCTAAACAATGTGAGCAATCAATTAATGGCCTCAAATCAGTTACAGCAATTAAACAAAATCTTCCCAATATTTTACCTATTAGACCAGCTAACCAATTTTAATCAACTACAACATCTAAACTCTCAGACTCTATTGAATAATCTAAAACAACATCAAAAATCCAAACTAACTAACTTAATGAATTACTTAACACAGCAGAAGTTGACCAACCTAAAAAATCAATTAGAATTCAAAAGTCCACAGTTACAGCAATTAAACAAAATCTTTCCAATATTCTATCTGATAAACAGATTAACCACTCTCCATCAATTAACCACTCTAAATATCCACAACCTACTAAACAGTTTAAAACAACATCAATTATCCCAAATACATACCTTAATATCTTTTCTGAAGGGGCAAATAGAAAATAAAATAAGCTCAAATATACCACAAAATATAAAAACACAATTACAACAAAAATTAAACGATCTTAACACCTTATCAACCCTATTAAACCATTTAAACAACATACTGCCCCTATTAACCAATCTGAACAATCTAAACATTCTACAACACCATCTACTAAACAGGTTAAAACAAAAGTTAACCTCTAAAGTACGTAGCGAAATAATGAGCAAATTAAGCCAGATAACTTCTCAACATAAAACGCTAATACTTGATCTACAGAAGTCCATTACAATATTTTCTTTAATACATACAGGAAACTTATTAAACAGCTTAACCAATCTTAAAAATAATCTATTACAAAAAATCACTGCCCTACCAGGAAACCTAAAAGGCTTACTAAACACCCAAATAACCCGCATACTTAAGCCTCTAACCAATCTAAAGAACCTATTCACCGGTACATTTTCGAACGTAATACACATATATAAAGATACCGAAGCATTAATCACACCCCTATCAGCTTTAATATCCGATTTTAAAAACTTTCTTAATCCTCCAACAAATCTAGTTACTAAAGTTCAGGGTATAGTTCATAGCGCAATAAATCTATTTAAGGGATTACGCAGTCTATTACATCTTGTGAAAACCACCATATCTGATGTATCACAAATATTCAGCAGCATGAACACATTAATACCCAAACTAAAAGCGAATTTAACTACTTCAATAAATAATATATCTTCCATATTGTTATCGTTAAAATCTAAATCAGCCCAACTACCAACCCACTTACTCCACCAATTGGAAGGTACAATTAATACTGACTTAACCAGTTCAACGCTATTAACACAAATAGGTAAATTATATGCTGATCTAACCAAATTAACTAGTTCATCCACTTCTACATCTCAATCTACAAGCAATATAAATTCACTAATACAACAATTAACCCATTTATTAAATAATCAGGTGTCTCCTCTGACAACTTCTATAACTACTCTCAAATCAACTCTTCAGCAAAAACTACAAAAATATGAATCAAATTCAAAATACAAAGATTTAACTTACCAGTTAAAAAAACAGATAACCAATTCAAAAAATCTAATAAATTTACTACATATTCTTAAAGGCAATATAAATCAGGAAATAACCAAATTAACAAACCAGATAACACCCCAACAGCCCCCATTAAAACTAACACCTCAACAGCTCCCCGCTTTAAACGGTCTAAACAATCAATTGACTAATCTGAACAAAATATTAGGTAGCTCCTGTATTGCACAACCAAAAAGTCTTCTTCAAATAACCACAAAAGCTAATTGTAACATCTATGGAAATTATAATTTGCCTGCAACAAGAAAATTAGGAATAATACAGGAATACTGTTATCCCACAGCCCTAAATGGTAATGGTATATTAACATCGCAATTAGGGCTTATAGGTGTAGTCTTCACAAACAGTACAGGTGGATTTTCAGACAATGTTGTCGCTTGCGGTACCGGAAAAGTAAAAATAATAGCTAAATCATTCGGAGGGCCTATAGGACTTCCCGAACCATCAAAAATACTACAACCTTCACTCATAAATTCTGTAGCATTCAATGGAAGCAATCCAAATATAAAAACCGATACTTATGAGTATACATATGCATTCTCACCGAATGAAACTGCAGAATCTGTGACTATAGGCAGTTATCTACTGAGTTTTGGGTACATAAATATTATTGTCATTGCAGGAATAGCAATTGTTATAGGGTTTGTTTTGGTCAAGAAAACCATATTTGCTAGCAGTTAAACACAAAATATCAACTTTCTCCCTAGTTTGTGAATTTATGCGATATCTAAAGCGAAAAATTTAATCATTGAAAAGCCCAATCCATCAAACGTATCCCAAGAAACGTTGAATTATAGACTGTGATATTCAAAAAGCAGTTTCATGCTCGCCAAACACAAATAATGCACACATCCGGAAGGGCAGCCAAAGAACATATATAACCTTTTATATTAACTGTCATTTTCTTGCCATTTTATCTATGGATTATTCACAAAGTTTTTATTCGTAGAGCAAGAATACTACGACTTTTAAGTCGTAGATGAATTGCAGATTACAATAACTTGATAATCATAGTTTTCAGAATAGAAAAAAATGCAATCAAAACATACAAAAATCTTGTAACTATGCGACCGAACACGCCAAAGTTT
>CAZBLA010000027.1:7935-10105 GCA_964492665.1 Microcaldota archaeon | reverse complement strand
AACACAAGAATGCAGCAATTGCGGAACTATCAAAGAAGGTATAAATAGGATAGTTTTCGACATCGAAACATACATCTGCAACAGATGCGGATTGCAGATCGATAGGGAAAACGCATCAATAAACATACCCAATAGAGATACTGCAGGGCATGCAGGAAGCTGCGCTCTGGAGATATGACCTCTACGACACAACAGGTATCGCAAGCCGCATCGCAGAACCTACCTTACAATCCGCAGAGGAAGCCCCTACTTTTAAGTAGGGGAGGATGTCACCAGCATCTTAATATGATTATAATTTGGATTAAATAATTTAGAGGCGAATTTTATGACAGACGGAAAGAGTTTAGATGAAAAAATAACCAGGATAAATGAACAGATGGATGTCCTTCTTAATGATATGAGTGTTCCAAAGAATGTTAGAGGAATCGTTAGTCAGGCGAAAGAGAAACTCAACAATGGCGAAGATAGCGGAGTTAGAATATTTTCTGCAATATATAATCTAGACTCTGTGAGCAATGATATCAATCTTCCATTGCAAGCAAGAACAGTAATCTGGAATGTACTAAGTATGCTTGAATCTATCAAGGAGCAGTAAGGTTATGGAAAATGAGAACATTTTACAGGTTGTCAAAGATTTAACGATTAAACTGTACGAAAAACGACTGGTGTTGTCTACTGACATAAATCTTGAAGGCCTGACTATTGGAGACATAGATGCAATCGTAGTTAAATTAGTGGAGATGAACGAGGGAAACGAAAAAGTACACATCATCATAAATACAGAATTCAGCAGAGCTATAGAAACAATAAGGAACGAAAAAATACCTCTTCCTATAGAAGTTATCCGATCTGCGAAATACCACCCCATAGCTGCAGATATTGCTGCAGAATATTCAATTAGGGATTATGATATTGGGTTTGTTGAGGGGGGTATAAAATCTTTTGTTGATTATTTCAATAATAGATTAGATACACTTAAGCAAATAATAAAAAACAGACAGTTTACGGCACAGACACTCAGAGATATATCCATGATGAAAGATTATAACGACGGAAGGGAAGTATGCATAATAGGAATCGTCAGGAACAAACGAATAACAAAAAATAAGAATCTGTTCATAGAACTAGAAGACAGTTCTGGTACTGCCAATGTCATCTTTACGAACAGAACCTATGGTACATCCAACCTCTATGAAGAAGCTATCACAGTAGTATACGATGAAGTGATAGCAGTCAGAGGCAAGATCTTAGGAGAACTATTCATTGCAAAAGAACTGATATGGCCCGACGTACCAATAAAGAACATCCAATACACCAAGGATGACATAGCTATAGCATTCACATCCGATATTCATATAGGAAGTAAAAATTTCATGGAAAAAAATTTTAGGAACATGATAGGATGGCTCAACGGAAATATCGATAAAGACAGAGATATAGCCCAAAAGATCAAGTATATGGTTATCGGAGGAGATATTGTTGACGGTATCGGAATATACCCAGGCCAGGAAAAAGATCTCGCAGTAACAGACATGTATGTTCAATATGAGATGATGGTTGATTATCTAGAAGCAATACCCAACTACATACATATCTTTATAATACCTGGAAATCACGATTCTATGCAGAGGGCCGAACCACAACCGAAGTTTACCGAAGAACTATTGAAGATAAAAAAAGATAATATACATTTTTTGAATAATCCCTCATACCTAAAATTACATGGATTCGAGATATTGACCTACCATGGCACATCTCTAGATTCAATGATCGGATCCATACCAAACAGTACCTATTCTGCTCCAGAAAAGGCTATGGTAGAATTACTCAAAAGAAGACATCTTTCTCCGATATATGGGGGTAATATGATAATACCAAGCAAAAAGGATAATTTAGTGATAGATACTGTTCCCGACATACTGCATATGGGACATATACATAAAAATGGGCGTACGACCTATCACGGTGTTGATGTTGTCAATAGTGGTACATGGCAGTCACGGACCGATTTTCAGATACGTCAAGAACACATACCCACACCTTGTAGAATGCCAGTTATAGAGACAAAGAAGCATAAATTTAGTATTATTGATTTTGGTAGTTGACATGGACATAGACGAATATTTTGATGAATTATCCAAAAATTTTGAGAGTGTCAATAGGATAGCTG
>CAZBLA010000027.1:0-7925 GCA_964492665.1 Microcaldota archaeon | reverse complement strand
GATACGATCCTGAAAAGGAGGTCGAAATACTTCTTGCTCCAGATCTAGCATCTAGGGTGGAGGGTGTGATGAGGATCAAAGGCATTGCTGATATTATTAGGGAAGAATCCGAAGGAAGAAACAGACAGGAGCTGGCCTTTAAGATTGTACAGAGGATATGTGAAGATGAAAAACTTGCAAAAAGCATTGAAGCTAATACCATAAAAGATAGAATAGAAATGTCTGCAAGGATTGGTCTTGCTGTTCTGACTGAAGGAGTCTTGGTGGCTCCTACCGAAGGGATACAAGGCATAGAAATACACAAGAACCCCGATGGATCTGATTATGCGGCTATTTTGTATGCAGGACCAATAAGAAGTGCTGGAGGTACCAGTGCTGCTTTGTCTGTATCCCTTGTGGATGTGGCCAGAAGAAGCCTAGGAATAGGAGCATACAAAGCGCAGCAGAGTGAGATCGAAAGGTATATTGAAGAAATACAAATATACAATGCGCATGCTGCCCGACTTCAGTATCTGCCAAACGAAGCCGATATACGTACAATACTTCAAAATTGTCCAGTGTGTGTCGATGGATTGCCAACAGAAGAATTTGAAGTGAATTTGCATAGGGATATAGAACGATTTGACCATACAGGAAAAAAGGAAATTATCACAAACAGAATAAGAGGGGGGGTATGTCTTGTCTTATGTGAAGGTATAGCCCAGAAATCTAAAAATGTACTTAAATATACAAAAAATTCCGGACTTGATTGGAATTGGCTTAACAACATAATAAAGGTTGAAAAAGTATCATCTTCGAACAAAGAAGAGGCCGAAGAAGCTGTTTTTTTGCATGAACAGGTAGCAGGAAGACCCATATTTGCATACCCTAATTATCCGGGGGCATTCAGAATGAGATATGGACGGTCAAGATTTACCGGAATTGCATCAAAAGGTTTTAATCCTGCAACAATCATTCTTTTGAGGTTTATTGCTGTAGGTACACAGATAAAGATTGAAAAACCCGGAAAAGGATGCATTGCCATGCCTGTAGATTCGATAGAAGGGCCATTCGTGAAATTGAAGAGCGGAGAAGCCTTCAGGATAAACAGCATTGGAAAAGCCCAAGAGAATATGCACAACATAAGCAAAATATTATCTGTAGGAGATATATTAATCACATATGGAGATTTCAGGAAAACTAACACAAAATTGGTTCCTACGAGTTATGTGGAAGAATATTGGGAACGCGAGTTAGAGAATTCCGGATATTCTGAAAATATTCCAGAAGTGAACTCTTTTGAGAAAGCCTATGAAATATCAAAAAAGTATTCCATTCCTCTGCATCCACTATACACATATGAATATCAAGACCTGCAAGATTATCAATTACCTATCTTATGCGATTGCATAAAAAAAGCATCATTATCCACAGAAGGAGAAGAAATATTTAAACTGAAAAGTATAAGGTTTGAAGAAGATGTAACTTCTGTGAGGGGCATCCTTGAACTCATGTGCATACCGCACAAGGACAATGGCGATCACATCCTTGTTAGTGGGGATGATGCACAGAGTCTGCTCACCACATTTGGATTCATACAATCTGGTAATATCGATTTATCTATCAATCCGAAGATAACTGGCGAAGGAGATGCGCTTAAACTGATAAACAACGTATCGCCATTTAAGGTGATGAGAAGATCATATAGGATAGGGGGAAGGATGGGTAGACCGGAAAAAGCCAGAGAAAGACTAATGAAACCTTCTCCACATCTATTATTTCCTATAGGAGAATACGGAGGGAAAGAGCGGAACATATCAAAAGCATATTCAACCGATTCAAGAAGATTCAAATCAAAGGGAATAGATATAGATGTGGCCAAATTCAGATGCAACATAGGGAAGGAGTATGTCATATCTGGATTCTGCAGCGTCCACAATTGCAGTGCGAAGTTGGAGAGATACTGCAAGAAGTGTGGCATAAAAACCATCAAGAGGAAATGCGACAAATGCGATATCACTACAACAGCCAATGAAATAAGAAATTTTTCCTTAATAAAACAGATCAATTCAAGTTTGAAAAACCTCAATATGATAACGCTTCCGAAATCCATCAAAGGTGTAAAAGGGCTTGTAAGCAAAGACCGAATATCGGAACCATTGGAAAAAGGGATATTGAGAAGTTTGCACAGTATATATGTATTCAAAGATGGGACATGCAGGTTCGATGCCACAGATGCCCCAATAACTCATTTCTATCCTAAAGAAATAGGGACAAGTGTCGAAAAACTCATACAATTAGGATATTCTACAGATTACAAAGGGAACTCTCTAACAAAAGACGATCAACTCGTAGAATTGATGCATCAGGATGTGATAATAAACAAGGAGGGAGGAGAATACTTGTTCAGGGTATCAAAGTTTATCGATGATCTTCTGTCAAAACATTATAAGATGGAACCATTCTACAATATGCAACATGCAAAAGGGATGGTGGGGCAGTATGTAATAACATTGGCACCACACATATCTGCCGGTGTCCTAGGAAGAATAATCGGATTCACGAATGCAAAGGTAGGTCTCTGCCATCCTTATCTGATATCTGCAAGAAGACGGAATTGCGATGGAGATGAAGATACAACAATGCTTCTTCTCGACGCTCTGATAAACTTCTCAAGAAACTATTTACCATCAACCGTTGGAGGAACTATGGATGCGCCATTGATACTAACAGTGAATGTGAAACCTGACGAGGTGGATGATGAAGTGCACGAGATGGAAGTTGTTAGCAAATACCCACTAGAATTCTATGAGGCAACTATGAAGAGAGTTCCTGCTGGAGCAGTCACGATAGAAAATGTCAAATCTAGAATCAAGAGAGACACTGCATTCAAGAATTTACTTTTCAGCCACAGCAGTAGTATAGAAGCTACCGAGAAGTCACCGAATAGGAGCGTCTACACCCAGATGAAGAGTATGGATGAAAAAGTCTCGGAACAATTTAAACTTATGGATATACTTAGCAGTATAGACAAGAGAGACACTGCAAAAAAACTAATAACAGGGCATTTCATACCCGACTTAATGGGGAATCTCCACTCATTTTCAAAACAGAAATTCAGATGTGTATCTTGCAATGCAAAATACAGGAGGATTCCATTGATGGGAAAATGCGACAAATGCGGAGGGAAACTCCTGCTCACGATATCCAAAGGAGGAATAGAAAAATATCTTAATATATCGGAATCGCTTCTAGAGAGGTATGATATAGAGACATACATAAAACAGAGAGTATTGCTGCTCAAAAATGAAATAGATATAATTTTTGGTAAAGATTCTGAATTAAATACAAAACAGTTCAATCTGGGAAAATTCCTATAAAAATCCGCCGGGATTGGGATTCGAACCCAAACTTCCTCACGGAAACCAGATTTCGAGTTTCGCCTATGTTCTGGCGCGATACCAGATTCCGCCATCCCGGCATTATGTAATAATGAGATAAGATTCTTACCATTATAAACTTATTGCGTAAAACATTCTTCATATTATCGGATAGGATAACTTGAGATTAAAGCGGCGACCTTGACATCTTTCCTATTTTTCAGGCGGGAGAAAATGTCAAATCTTAACATGTTTGGTGGGAAATCCTACCTGCTTTAGATGCGGGATAAGAGCGAACTGTAGAAAGAAGTATAAAGATGAATAACACAAATGTATCAATAAACATACTCAATAGAGTTATCCCGGACAGAGGGAAAGTCATGCTCGAGGAGATAATGGCCAATATATTTCAACAGAAAATGCAAGCCGCACTGCAG
The DNA here is from genome assembly GCA_964492665.1 of Microcaldota archaeon. Lineage (GTDB taxonomy): Archaea > Micrarchaeota > Micrarchaeia > Micrarchaeales > Micrarchaeaceae > JAJYXL01. The sequence continues at coordinate 4,129 of CAZBLA010000027.1, read as the reverse complement.
AACTGAGAACCAATAAAACACATCCTTTGCAGTATACAATGATTGCATAAATATAGAGGAATCCCACATGCTTTAGATGTGTGGGATGTCACGGAAACAATAAATAAAGCAATATATATTAAATTATCTTGTACAGTTAAAAGTAACTGAAAATTAATCTGTTCAGAATCTTGCGGAAATTTGTTTAGTCATTACTCTGGCAATTACTATAGTAATTAATATATATTTACTTTTATACTAATTGATGATATAAAGATGTTCATTAGAAAATTCAGAAAAAGCAGATTTTTTGGTATGGGATTCACATACCGCTTATTCGCTATGATACTCTTTATTGTATTATCAATATCAGGAATCGCATTTTCGCTCTATCTTTTTGTGATAGCTCAAACTTTGTATATGTATGTTATAGCTGCTGCTTTTTTTGTTCTGTCCCTAATAACCGGCTTTTTCAATAGCTATGCAGCATACCTGTATTACAAATCTTATTTTTATGTCGATTATTTAAATGGTGTATCTAAAGGATTAAAACCTATCAAAAATTTTCCTACTATAGGTATAATAATACCAATAAAAAATGAAGATTCAAAAATTGTGAAAAAGACATTATCGAGCATCCTCAAAATGGACTATCCAAAGGATAAGATGAAACTATATATGATTGAGAGCGGGGATAATAAAAAATCAATAAATGAGATGAGAGAATTTTGCGAATCCCAAAACATAAACTATATATACAAAAAAACAAAATATGGGAAAGCCGGATCTTTAAACAACGTACTGAAAAATCTTAAAGAGGAATATGTCGCAGTATTTGATTACGATGAGCGTCTTACGAACAAAAGATTTCTTTTAGATCTCCTTCCATATTTTGAAGATCCAAAAGTTGCATTTATACAGACGGAAAAGACATATACAAAAGGAAATTTATTTTCTGATACTGTTAGTTTATTTGATAAATTCTTCTTCAATTTTATAGAACCAGCAAGAGCATTAAATAACACTGCATTGTATGCAGGATCTTGCGGATTAATAAGAAAATCTGTATTAAACAAAACAAAAGGCTTTCCAAAATTTGTTATAGAAGACACCTTCTTCAGTTTCGAGGCAGTCAGATTAGGATACAAAAGCCTATACATCCCAAAAGTGTATGCGGTCGGAATACCTATAAAATCATTCACCTCTCTTTCTAAGCAACAATGGAGGTACAACTTTGGAGATACCGAATTTTTATGGTATTTTCTAAGTAGACGAAAATATCTAAAAAGCTCTTGGATAAGTCATATGGATTATATAATGCATGGTTTTGGGCTTAATTATCTATCGATAATCATTGTTTGTTTTACCATTATCTCAGTACTAATAGTATTTTCTGCAGTTCCTTTTACAGTATTCTCAGTTAATCACATGCTAAAGGCCGGAAGCATAACTATGGATCTCGAATTCTTTGGCACAATAGCACTTTTCCTTTCCATAGTACTGCCCATAATATTAACAAAGCTGTATTTCAAATCCATTAAGAAAGGGATCATGATATTCGCTCTCAATTATTCGCTTGCAATAGTTAGAACCAGTGCGGCTATCTCGGTTTTATTAGGAAAAAACCCATTCGCATACTGGAAACATCGCGAGAAAGTGCATAAGAATAGCATATTTCTTACTCTATCTAACACTAAAGTGGAGCTACTTTTTTCGGGAGTCATACTACTACTCAGTTATCTCGCACTAACTACTCAAAATGTAATAGGAGCAGTCTGGCTTGCATGGTACGGAATCATGTATATCTTTGCGACGATATTTGTATACAAGTACGGGTGATATTATTGATATATCTAAAAATTTATGAAACAGAAAACGGAAAGATAATAGCGATGTGTGATGAGGATCTTATTGATAAGATATTTGAAGATAATGAGCTCTATATTGATATAAAAAACTATTCAGATTTTTATAAAGGGGATCTCAAGAATGCAAATGATATTCCCAGCATAGAGGAACTCGGAAATATAAATTCTGCAAATATAATCGGAAACGAATCCACAAAAATAGCCATAAAAAAATCAATAATAGATAAAACTTCTATTAAACTCGTAGCAGGTATCCCGTATGCGCAGTCCTTCAGGATGATCGAGTAATTCCATCTATCTTCTAAAATACATGCTTTCAACTCTATATCCTTAATTCTTAACAATCTTACTCATAATCTCCCTAACATTTTCATAGAGATTATCTTTGACAAGTACGGGTATCTGATCTTCTATATCCATATTTCTAAAACTATCATCAAATCTTATCTTCCCCAAAAGCTCACTTTTCAAATCCTTGGCAAGCTCTTTACTAAAATCACTTGGTTCTGATTTAGACATATTTTCTATAATTCCCAATATAGAAATATTGAATCGTTTTATCATTAGACCAGATCTTTTCGAATTTATTGCAGCTATCCTCTGCGGTGTTGTAATCAATATAAACCCTTTTAGGTCAAGCAACTGCATTATTGTCAATGGCGCATCGCTTGTTCCTGGAGGCAAATCAATAATCAAATAATCCAATTCCCCCCAATCCATATTTTCAAAGAAATCCACAAGCATCTTCGCTATCAACGGGCCTCTCCATATTATAGGTTTTTTTTCATCATCAACTACCATTGCTGTTGATGCTATCTTAATGCCCTCCTTTTCTATAGGTCTTAATGGAAAATGCGATATATCTATCTTCTGGTTCATATTCAAAAAGAGTGTGATGTTTGGACAGTCTATATCTGCATCCAATAATCCAACTTTAAATCCCATACGTTTTAAAGTATATGCTATATTTATCGATGCTGTTGTTTTTCCAACTCCCCCTTTTGCACTATAAACCCCAATCTTATTCTTTATTCCGGAAAGTTTACCCTTTATCCTTTCTCTTTGTTTAATGACATTTAAAAAAGAAGGATGTATTCCGTGTGCTGTACCTTTTTTCTGTTCCATATAACCAAACAGATACCATTTAGAAATTAAAAATTAAATACCTATCTAATATCTCTCAATCTTCTCATCCCTTTTTATATTCTTTCTATTTTCTACTCCACCCAAAACATTACATTAAAAAGATGATTTAGTATCTCATTCTCTCTCCATATACTTTATTTATCCGTACTTTTTGCGACTCCTTTTTTAATATTACTATCTCAAAATATTTTTAAACCTATCCAGACAAACTAAAAATAGTGGATTATATGAAAGGTGGAGTAGCAGGACCCAATGGAGGGGCATAATTAAAATTTAAAAGTATCCTGTTTTAGTATTTTATGATATTATACCAGAATATAGTAATATACTAATTCTGTAAAAGTAATGCATATTGTCTATGTTTCTTATCTTACATTACAAAAACTACAAACTTTCCTAAAATAATTAACTTTTTCCTGGCCTTTAATCTATACATCCAACTTAAACTGTATACTGTCTCTCAAATTGCAAACTCGGGTCAAATACATTGTTTATAAAAGTTCATTCATCGTCTTTCACTTTTTCGATTCAACACATAACTTATTCATAGGGCAAGAATACCACGACTTCCGAGTCGTAGATGAATTGCAGATTACAATAACCCAATAATCATGGTTTTTAGAATAGAAAAACTGGCAGATCAAGAACTGCAACCAAAACATGCAAAAACAAATCCTGTAAATATAAGACCGAACACTCCAAAGTTTTTTACATTATAAACTTTGAAGTATCTATATAAATTACACAAATATACATGTGTAAATGCGGAATATACCATATGTATGAGATAAAAGCATACAAGTTTAGGATTTACCCTGATGCAAAACGAGAAGTGAAGATAAACAAAAGACTAATCTTAGCACAACAACTCTACAACAAAATACCCGAAAGAATAAGATCCAGATATAAAACTGACATGAATTCGGCTATAACTATATCCATATTGAATAGCTACCTGAAAGATGCAATAAAAGAGGCAGAGATTCCTAAAGTCAAAGACACAAATCCTGTCGGAATAGATATAGGAATTAATTAGTTCATTACATTATCCGATAAGAAGAAGATCCAGAAACCGGAATTTATGAAGAAGAAGAGCAAAAGGATTGCGCACTGGCAGAGAATAACTGCAAGAAGAA
>CAZBLA010000026.1:0-10415 GCA_964492665.1 Microcaldota archaeon | reverse complement strand
TATCGCCTATGCGAAGGGTTATCTTCCAGTACGAATCTGGTTTGAAATTTAGTATATTATTTTCACGTTTCGCAATCACTGCAAGAGTCGGACCTTGTACTCTTCCTATACTCAAATGTCCAGCTATATTATATTCTCTAAGCGCGCTCGTAAGTGCTCTACTTAAATTTATTCCCCAAATCCAATCTATGATATGTCTGGTTTCACCAGCATAAAAATTTTCTATATCTAAAGCCATGAGATTGGAAAACGAGTTTATCAGTTCAGGGACTGTTGTTGTAGAAAATTTCATTCTCCTAGCTTTGTCATTAATAGATCCTATATCTCCGGACAGGATGTCTCTTATTATATTTGTACCTATAACCGTGCCTTCTGCATCATAGTCGCAGGCATTAATAAATCTATCACATTTAGAACCTACAGTTCTCACAACATCCAGATAAGCTTTTGTGAAGGCTGAGCTTTTACTGATTTGGTAAGAAGGGGTCCATTCAACATCTAATACCGGATAATCTTTAGAAAACCCCTTCTGTTTTATTGTGAACAAATGTCCCACAGCAGCCACAACATACAACTGCGAACTTCCGTTCTCTATTAAATAATAACCCACTCTTCCGTTTGAGATTCGTTTCTGCTTACCATTACCTAAAGCTATGGCTATTCTTAGGGCTACGCTTGGTTTTTCTGCAATTATGAGTGTCTTCACTTTTTCACTACTCTCCTTTTGGACTTAAAGGTTTTCTTTTTCGGAATTATCGGTATTATCGCTATAGCTGGTTTATGCGCTTTCTTCCTTGCTGTTTTTCTCACTGTCTGCACTGCGAGTCCAGATTCTTTTTTGATATGCTCCTGCAACGATCCTGATATCTTCCATATATTTAACAATCCCATTATGATGGCTATTGCAGACACCAAATAGAAAATGAAGCTTCCCCCAGTATATATAAATATTATTATTGCAACTACTACCAACACTAAAGTCAAAAATGACAGAAACAACTCAATATACCTGTTTTCCATAATACTACCCAGTTGATACTTTTGAATATATACATGATTATATTTATAACACTTATTGCAGCAATAATTGTATCTCTATCACAGATATTGTTTAAGAAAGGGATGACTGACAAGAAAGTGAAACCCTCCAATCTGCTTAAAATAATCATAAAATCAAAAATCATCCTCATTGGAATAGCCGGATATCTTACAAGTCTTTCGGTCTATTTATTTGCCTTGAACAATGCACCCTTATCCATAGTGTACCCCATATTCGCAAGCAGTTTCATATTTGTCGTGTTCTTTTCTGTACTATTTCTGAAGGAGAAAATCTCAAAATACAGGTTTATCGGAATACTACTAATATTCATAGGAATTGTTACAGTAGCATTGTCTTATTAAGTGATGGAATGAAAATCAAATATCAAAACATAATACTTCTTTTAATATCAACATTTCTGGGAGCGGTCGGACAGTTTTTCTTCAAATTTTCTTTATCAAACAAGCTCATATTCGCTTTTGTATTTGGTTTAATAATATATGGCGTGTCATCATTGATATATTTTTATGTAATATCAAAAGCGCATATAAGTTGGGCATATGGTATGGGCGGATTCAGCTACATTTTTGCAGTTATCTTAGCATCAACATTCATAGAAAAAATACCTCTCTTGAGGTGGATAGGAGTAATAATTATAACATCTGGTGTATTCTTCATCATCATAAGCTGAATCATACAATCCATCAATCTATACTTATTCTTCGCTTGAAGTTGTACATCATATATCATATTTAAGAATAGAAAATATTCCTATTTTTCTTAAATTACCGATTTTTACGGATCAGGACGGATTATTATTCCCTGCATCAAATAGGGCAACATATAAAATTCTTTGCTAGGCATACTATTAACTGATTCTAAAAAAGACTCATTATACTTTTATAAAAATTGGTGAAAAATATGGTAGTCGTAGATCCATTATATGCTGTCGCTGCATCAATTGCTATAGCTGGAGGGCTTATCGGAACCGGTATGGCTCAGCAGGGAATAGGTGCAGCAGGTATGGGAATAATAGCAGAAAAACCCGAAAAATTCGGACAGGTACTGTTCTTTTTTGTAATTCCGGAGACTCTTTGGATAATAGGTTTCGTATTAGGGCTTATAATTCTGTTACAGATACTTTGATTTAGAGGATATTAAATGGCATTAGAAGATATACTGGATGGTATAGCTAAAGATACAAAGGAAAAAGTTGAAAAACTTTATGCAAAAGCAAACGGGGAGTCAAAGAGTATAATAAAGAATGCGGAGGATGAAGCTACCGCTAAAATGGCAGGAATGGTTCAGAAAGCTAGCATGGAAATCAAATCCGTCCAAACCCGTGAATTGGCAAGGAAACGCATGGAAATCAAAAAAAGATACTATGAAGAACTCAATGGAAATATCTTACAAGCTAAATCAATAATAATGGACAATATCCCAAAATTCAAAAATACAGAAACATATAAAAGTCTTCTGAATGTTCTCTATGGACAAATAACAACCTCTTTAGGAAAGGGATGTGAAGTGCTCATATCCAATGACGATATTCCTCTGATAAACTTTGACAGGAGCACCAAGGTAATAAAAAGCGATGATATAACTGGTGGTCTGCTCGGCAGATCAAAGGACGGATCAAAAGAGATTGATTATACCATCCGCAGCATTATGGATACTATTGAAAGTGATCTTATAACATCGCTTTCAAGAGCTATAGATCCAAAAGTGGGAAGAGAGGAATAGATGATAAAAATGGATACTACATACATAGGCAAGTATGGGAATCTCAAAGCTACAAGCCTAAATTTCTTGAGCAGTAAATTCATTGATCAATTAGACAAGAAAGATATGGACGAATTCCTTCCTATACTCGGACAGACAGATTACAGGCATGAAATAGACCGCACCATAAAAATCTATAAGCTCCCAGATTCTGTGGAGGTTGCGATAAATTTGCATATGGTGAATATGCTGAGTCATATCTATTCTGCAATACCACCACTCTCTAGAAATTTTATTTATGCGTATATGGGGAAATGGGACATAGAAAACATTAAAGTGATACTTTCGTCTAAATTTCTTAATTATGATGTAGAGCAATCAGAAGCGTTCTTGGTGGTGCAGCACAAGGTTCCCATATCTCTGATAAGTGGAGTGATCAGCGATTCCGAATACAGGAACCTGATTGAGCAGAAGACTGTAGAAGATGTCGTAACCGTATTGGTGAAATCCGTATACGGTACAATACTCCTAGAAAACATAGACTCTTTCAGGAGGAACGGCAATCTTTCGGAGATGATGCTGTCTCTAGATATGTATTACTATTCAAACGTATTGAAAAATTTCAAGTTTTATAATGGGGATGAAGGTACAGTTATAGAATTCATAAAAGAACAGATAGACTTGAAGAACATGCTTTCTGTAATAAAAGCGATACATTTCGGTTATAAAAATGTAAAAAACTTTGCTATAAACGGGGGGAACATGAAACCCGAAAAGATATATGAACTTTTCGCGAAGTCTGACATAGAATCTATAAAATCTGACATTCCTTTTAATATCGATAAAGCATTCGAAATGTATAAAAAGGATCCATTCTTAACATATTTCGATTCTGCAATGAAACGTTATTTATACTCCAAATATCTAAAGATATTCCATTCAGTCTCATCATCTCTATCTTATATGATGTGGTTCATACTACGATGCGAGATAGAACGGGATGAATTGAGGGTAATATGGCTGAACAAGTATTATGGTATAACTGGAGACAGGGCAGAAAGCAACAGACTTCTGAAATATGTGGAATGAACTGACAGAAATAGAAATAGGTCAATATATATGGAAATAAATAAAATTGTTGTAATAGCTGAAAGATATGTTGCATTGGGCTTCAAGCTCATCGGCATACCCGATGTTTTCATCGAGGAAAATGAAGCAGCAGTCGATCTACTTTCGAAATTCATAGCAAGCAAAGAATACGATCTCATAATAGCGGAAGATAATATACAACTGTATATGAGCAATTCTCTTCTAAAGGCTGTAGAGATATCAATAAACCCTCTCGTGGTTTTTATCCCTTCGTCAGAGTCAAATATTCCAATAGAATCCGTAGATAAAATGGCAAAACGTATCTTAGGTGTAACTATTAAAGGTGTTAATCAATGAACGGTATAATTTATAGAGTATCCGGTCCGGTAGTCATAGCGGATAAGATGGACAATCCAAACATGTATGATGTTGTGAAAGTTGGGGAAATGGGACTAGTCGGCGAAATAATAAAGCTTGACAAAGGGAAAGCTACTATACAGGTTTACGAAGATACGACAGGTATAAAACCTGGGGAACCTGTAGAAAATACACATTCACAACTTTCTGTCAATCTGGGTCCAGGATTACTTGGTTCGATATATGATGGAATACAGAGGCCTTTAGATAAAATAAAGTTAATAAGCGGAGATTTTATAGAAAGGGGGGCCAGCGCAGATCCATTGGATCTAGAACGCAAATGGCATTTCGTCCCGACTATGGAAAATGGCCAAGATGTCAAGCAGGGCATGATCATAGGAGAGCTTGAAGAAACGAGTCTTATAAAACATAAGGTACTGGTTCCTATAGGGATCAAAGGAAAAATATCCGGACTCAAAGAGGGCGATTACACGATCAAGGAAACGGTCGGAGAAGTACAAGGATCTGACTCCACAACAAAAATTCGTTTATCCCAAAGATGGAACATCAGGTCACAACGTCCTGTAATGGAAAAGCTTGCACCGCATGTGCCGCTCATCACAGGACAACGTGTGATAGATTCATTGTTTCCTGTAGCGAAAGGCGGAAGCGTTGCTATTCCTGGACCGTTCGGATCAGGAAAAACAGTCATACAACAGCAACTCGCAAAATGGTCAGATGCGGATGTCATAGTATATGTTGGATGTGGTGAGCGTGGTAATGAGATGGCAGACATACTTATGACCTTTCCAAATCTGCAGGATCCGAAGACAGGCAAGCCCCTTATGGACAGGACAGTGCTTATAGCTAACACATCCAATATGCCTGTAGCTGCAAGGGAAGCGAGCATATATACAGGAATAACAATAGCAGAATATTATCGTGATATGGGCTATAGCGTTGCGCTCATGGCTGACAGCACATCCAGATGGGCAGAAGCACTCAGAGAGATATCTGGAAGATTGGAAGAAATGCCTGGAGAAGAGGGATATCCTGCATATCTAGGCAGAAGGATAGCCGAATTCTACGAGCGTGCAGGTATGGCAGAACTTTTCAATGAGACTATAGGATCTATAACTGTTATTGGAGCAGTATCACCTCCTGGAGGAGATATATCGGATCCAGTATCGCAAAACACATTAAGGACCACAAGAGTATTTTGGGCTCTTGATTCTTCATTGGCAAACAGTAGACATTTCCCTTCGATAAACTGGTTGAACAGTTATTCATTATATATAGATAATCTGAAGGAATGGTATAATGAGAATGTGGGAAACGACTGGAATATGTTGTATACCAAAACCATCAGGATACTACAAAGGGAATCCGAGATAAACGACATTGTGCAGCTTGTGGGGTATGATGCAATCCCTGAAGAAGACAAACTGATTCTTGAAACAGCAAGATCCATACGTGAGGATTTCCTACAGCAGAGCGCATTTGATGAGGACGACACTTACACTTCAATACATAAGCAATATCTGATGCTGAAATCAATACTTATATTGGATGATGCGTATAAGGATGCTTCGCTCAAAGGAGTGACATCAGAACAGCTCAGGAAGATGAAGGTACTGCAAAAAATTTCAAGGATGAAATTTGTGAAAGAAAACCAGATAGACGACTATTATGACGATATTGCGAAAGACATCACAGATATAAAAAATATCGATTTTGAGAGTAAGTGATCATATGGGAGACATATATTATAAGACCATAAACCAAATAACTAATGTATTATTGTTTGTCGAAGGCATAAAGAACGCATCATATGGGGAGATGGTGGACATAAAGCTTGACAATGGAGATGTGGTTCCAGGCCAAGTGTTGGACAGCAGAGACGGCTTGGCCATAGTTCAATCATTCGGAGACACGCGCAGTATGAATCTCGGTTCAACCAGAGTAAAATTCAGGGGCGAAGCAGCCACATTGAGCGTGAGTACAGATATGCTTGGCAGAATCTTTGATGGTATGGGAAGGCCGAGAGACGGAGCACCAGCTATTCACAGTGATGAATATCTTCCTATAGGCGGTAGTGCAATAAATCCTTATTCTAGGGAAGAACCATCAGAGTTTATTGAGACAGGTATATCTACAATAGATTGTATGGGTACTCTTGTAAGGGGCCAGAAACTGCCCATATTCTCCGCTTCTGGACTTCCGCACAACAAACTGGCTGCTCAGATAGCAAGACAAGCCAAACTTCCGAACAGTGATGAAGGATTTGCGGTAGTATTTGGCGGAATGGGCATAAACAGCGAAGATGCAAACTTCTTCAAGAAAGAGTTCGAAAATACCGGTGCGTTAGAAAAAGCAGTAATGTTTCTTAACTTATCTTCTGAACCTTCATTGGAAAGAATAATACTACCCAGAATGGCATTAACTACAGCTGAATACTTGGCGTACAATGAAGGTATGCATGTTCTTGTAATACTAACAGATATGACAAATTATGCTGAAGCGCTTCGAGAGGTATCAGCAGCAAGAGAAGAAATACCAGGAAGAAGAGGGTTTCCCGGATACATGTATACAGATTTATCAACAATCTACGAGCGTGCAGGAAAGATAAAAGGCAGAAAAGGATCAATAACACAACTGCCAATACTCACAATGCCAAACGACGATATCACACATCCGATACCCGATCTGACCGGTTATATAACTGAAGGCCAGATAGTGTTGAGCAGGGAAATATACAGAAAAGGGATATATCCGAATGTCAATGTCCTTCCTTCCTTATCAAGGCTCATGAATCAGGGTATAGGAAAAAATTTCACTAGAGAAGATCACAAGAATATCGCTGATCAGCTATATTCTGCATATGCGCATGGCAAAGATGTAAGCAATCTTATAGAAATTGTGGGAGACGAAGCACTTACCGAAACAGACAAGAAATACCTGAAGTTCCTGAACGAATTTGAAACCAGATTCGTTAATCAAGGTTATTACGAAGACAGAAGCATAGAAGACACATTGAATCTTGGATGGGATCTTCTCAGCGGTTTGGATGTATCGGAGATGAAAAGACTAAAGCCGGAACAGATAAAAAAATACGGCAGGTGGAGCAATGCCGAATGATAACATAAAATTGACAAGACTAGAGCTCATGAAAAACAAATCACGGATAAAGGTAGCTGAGCGTGGACTTGAGCTATTGAAAATGAAACGCACAAGTCTTGTCTTAGCATTCTTTAATCTGACTAAAGAGATAAATCTATTGAAGGGAAATCTTAAAGACATGATAAAAAAATCAAAGGACAGCATAAAAATAGCGGAGATATATTCCGGAAGGATACAAGTGGAGAGGATAGCTGTCGAGCAAAGCAGGATAGGCATCTCAGTAGAAGCACAGAACATCATGGGTGTCAAAATACCGAATGTGAAGATAAGCGACATATCGGAGAAAAACATAGCATACCAACTAATTTCACTTCCAACTTCCATCTATGATTCTATGAACCATTTCCTGAAGACATTCAAGATGCTCATAGATATAACTGAGAAGGAAAATTCCTTAAGAAAACTCCTCAATGAGATAGACAAATTGAACAGGAGATCAAATGCTATAGAGAATGTGGCAATACCGGATATGAGAAAGAGGGTTAAATACATAAATCAGGACCTCGAGGATGTTGAACGTGATCAGCATATATCCTTAAAATTCATAAAGGGCAAGATAAATGGATCAAAATAACCGTAAAAGATTGTTCGCACGTATAAGATACCTAACATTGATAATAAATATATCTGTCTCATTAGCGATTGTTGTTGGGATAATACTATGGATGTTCAAATGAAAGACATGGAAACACTGGAAGAGATAAAAAAGAAGGAGGATGAATCCGATCTAGCGATAGCGCAGGCAGAAGAGAACTACAACGAAGAACTAGTCGCAGCAAAAAAGAAAGCCGAAGAGATACTAAAAAAAGCGGAATCTGATGCAAAATTCGAATATGACAACATCATATCAAACGCAAACAAGAAGATAGAGAACCAGAAAGACGAGATGGAGATTAAACATAAACTCCAGATATCCGAGATAACAAAGATGACAAACAAAGACGCGATAAAAATATTCGAATCATCAATAAAAAAAGTATTTGGTGTATAATATGCTTTTTATGAGTGCAAAGATGCTGAAGATAAGGATAACAACCTCTAAATCCTACTATAACATGGTGTTGTCCGCTTTGCATGATATGGGAACAATGCAGATAGAGCAGGTTCCAGATGCAACCAATCTTAAGATCGGGGAGAACATATCTTTTTTCAACATAAGCAGCAGTGCTCAGAGATTTAGGAGTCTGGAGACAATGCTCAAAGAAAGGCAGCATGACACAAAATATACCTTCAGTAGCATGGAAAATCTTCTCCATCTTGCGGATTCGGTAAACATTGATAAAGAAGTTATATCAATTACAAAAAATCTGCAGGATCTCGATTCAATAAAAAAGATGCTAGCTGATAGACTTTCGATAATCTCTATTCTGAAACCTTTCGATGGAGACTTGTCCATACTGAACTCAAAGAGTATCGTGTCCTTCATAATCACGAACAAAACAACAAAAGATCATCTAAAGCAACTTAAAATAAATATAAAACAGAAGATCAAAGATCTAATAATTGTTGATATTGGCAATGCACTTACTATAAGCGTGCCTAGAGGAAAAGAATCAGAAATCGCATCAGTCCTGAATACGGATCTGATAACTATGACAGTGATTCCTGAAGAATATGGTGATGCTGAATCAGTCATAACCAGGATAGAGAATAAAATGAATGAAAATGACCAGAGATCCATAGAGCTGACCGAAAGACTCAATGAAATATCCGACAACTATTATCCTATTGTGAGTGCTCTGACTGAACAATTTGAGATAGAGCTCAAGAAGCAGGAAGTCACGACAAAATTGGGCCAGACCGAAAGGGTGGTAGTGATAGACGGATGGATACCACTGGAAGATATAGAAAAAACCGGAAAATTATTAAAAAAGATCACGGCAAACAATATTGTAATGGATATTCTGAAAATCAATGAAACACCCCCCACAAAAATGGAGAATCCTAAAACATCAAAAATATTTGAATTTTTCATAAAATTTTATTCACTCCCAAAAAGCACCGAGATAGACCCTACACTGGTATTTGCTATCGTATTTCCCATATTCTTTGGTTTCATGGTGGGAGATGCGGGATATGGTGTGGTGATGCTCATATTCTCATTATGGCTTTCGCATAGGATCAAACATCCACCAAGAATAAGCAGGATTCCAAAAAAGATTGCGTCTTTTGTCAATACAATAGTCAGCAATAATGGTTTATTCTTCATATCCAGGGCTGTAATACCCGGATCAATACTCGCAATAGTATTTGGTATAATATTCAATAACTATTTCGGTTTCAAACTTCCGTATACTCCCATATTCAATGTTGAAGCAGGCATAGGGAAGCTCCTTATGATATCTGGATGGATAGGAGTCATTATGGTCTCCTTCGGATTCATACTGGGATTCATAAATAATATGAGACTAGGGAACAAGAAGCATGCAATAGCGAAGATCGGCTGGCTATTAACTGCATGGGGAATAGTTCTTCTGGGACTGATGGTTCTTCATAAACAACCTATAGGGCTATCTTCACCTCTATCGCTATTGTATATATCTGTGATGGTATCCGGCATAATAATCTTTTCGATAGGAGAAGGTACACAGTCATTAATGGAGCTCCCTTCAATAGTAAGTCATATTCTGTCTTATACAAGGCTTGTTGGAATACTGCTTGCATCCGTAATACTTGCTGAAGTCATAGATCTAATATTCCTAAAAGGTCTGCATCATTCAATAATATTAGCAATAGTCGGAATATTCATACTTGTGGTAGGTCAACTCTTCAATTTCGTGATAGCGGTATTTGAACCGGGAATACAAGGAGCCAGGCTGATATATGTTGAATTCTTCTCAAAATTCTTTACCGGAAACGGAAAGCAATTCACAGCATTTAAGAATGACAGGAAGCACACGCTCAGCACATTTAAACTGGAATAATCTTTTCAATATCCAGAAACATCCGTCTCAACCATTTAAAATCAATACGCCAGCCAAGGATTCCCCCAATCTTGTTGGGGGATGAATTGGCACAATAATTATCT
>CAZBLA010000025.1:0-10683 GCA_964492665.1 Microcaldota archaeon | reverse complement strand
TTTGAGTATGTTTATTGATGCATTTACATATATATATATATCTATGCAATTCATCCACGACTTAAAAGTCATAGTATTCTTGCCCTACGAATAATATTATTGTTTATCATTATATATACTTTTCTGATACAAATAATTATATTTTTGCCATCTTCTCAATTATCCTTCTCTCTTCATCTATATCTATACCAACTCCTAATTCCTTTAGTGTATTGAGAGGATAAACTATTGCTATCTTCCTAAGAAGTTTTGCTTCTTTCTCTATATCTGCCGTTTTTGCAATCTCCATTTCAGAGTCTATTGATCTGATTATCCTTGATATCACCTCCTCCGATATCTCTATAACACGTTTATCAACTATCACCTTTTCTGATATTATCCTTTTCGCCTCCTTCTCTCCCCATACTGCTGTTTCTGTCGTTTCACTGAACACTTTCCCAAACGATCTCATATACTCCGGCATCACAAAATAAAATACTTTGTAGAATGTAACACCAAAAGAGATGTTATAACCGTACCTCATAAGAAGATTTGTGGTTATCATACGTTCATTCCAATCTCTAAGTGACTCTATATAGTCAAACACAGCCACCACTTCCTCTGTCGGATTCCCATGCTTATGCTTCAACCCTTCTATCAAATTCTTGATTGCCCTCGCATGTTTTGCTGTCGTAACTACCATATCACTATAAAATCCCAAATACTTCTTATTGGAAATGGCCGATTTAGAAAGCCATCTCCTATACATACTGTTGCTCCTTTCCTCTCCGTAGAAAAAAAGGCTTAAGATATGGATCACACTGCTCATGTCAAATGTGGTACCATTCGGGAGCTTTACATATTCTCCGGTCACCTTCCCCTTTTTCCGTCCCATATCTATGAAACTTACAGCATGTTTTATGGCATTTAACGGATCTGATTTTATATAATCATATATATACGGTTTGACCCATTTCGGTATACCATACTTTTCTAATATTCCATCAATTCTGTCCAAATTTTTCACCTTCCTCATCTTACAAGATATTTAGGTTACTTCTTCTTGTTTTTTCGTTTATTTTTTCTATATCTAATATATATCTCATACCCCCCTACTGCTATTACTATTAGTATAACACTACTAATAACTGTCGGATTTAAGAATTTTTCCGGATTCTTCTTTTTTACATTCATATAATATGAAGCTGAACCGTAATACTGCTTATTCGTATTTCCATTCGGTTGTCTCCACTGCTCATATAATGTTACCGGATACTGTCCTGTGCTTCCTTTGGAATCAATACTTACATAGAATGTTATGCTGGTATTTTTGCCAGGAGATAATACATCAACATAAGCATCGGAACTGACCGGAGTTATTGGGTATATGGACTGAAGAGTAAACGATACCTGCTGTGCTTGTTCATTTCCGGTATTCTCCACTCTAAACGTTATAGGCACATAATTGTCTCCAGGTGTTGCATTACTGTAACTATCGCTTATATTAAATATTGCTGTTGGTTGTATTTTTATTGGAACATTTGCGATTAAGCTATAACTCTTCTGATAATTGGAACCATAATAATGTAATGCAATAGGAAATATCACACTTCTTTTCATGCTCCTATTCGCGTTGATAGTGACTACTGCTGTTGTTGAGTGTCCTCCATCCAATTCTCCTATAAACAGGTTTGTCGCAGACGAACTTGGATATATATATCTATTGCCTAACATATCGAGTGTTATACTCTTTGCGATTCCAATACCTATATTCTGTATAAACAGGGTAACTGTCTGATTTCCCCCCGAATACAATTCCGATGGTTCCGCATTCTTTATGCTTACTTTTATATTTGGTTTATTTATTACTATGTTTAAAGGTTCGCTGACATTTTTCACAATTTTCTCTCCTGTGCTTGTCTGATAATTAAGTGTAAAATTGACAAAGTGTATGTTTTCGGTTATATTCCCTAAACTTTGCAACATTGCATGTGAAACCACATCCGTTTTACCGTAATCTCCTATATTCCCTAAATTGAATCTGATCTGTCCGACAGGTATGAAGCTGTTGGACCTATCTATCCTTAGTGTTGTGTTATATGCTATTCCCTCACCCGAATTTATGGTTGTCAAGGTAGCAATAAATGCCTTTCCTGGAGTTATAACCTGTTGCGGCGATACATCCACACTAATCCTCGGATTTCCATGCACATACACATATATCGGAATTTTGGAAGTTCCTGCAACACTATTCCCGTATTGTGTCGTCTGGTAAGTTACTGTGACATATATTGTATACATTCCTTCCGGGAGATCTGCTGGAACATGCACATCATAAACAAAAGATTTTATAAATCCATTAAACATCCCCTCTCCTATCGCACTTGTGATGTATGAATATGCCGGGGATACATTTATTATGGGATTTGAAGCTGTCAAAGCCATATCAACATTAGTCAGCGAATTCATGTATGAATTATATAAATTGAATGAGATGGTCATATTACTGCCGGCAATCACTGGCCGCGGAGTCACCTGAAGATTCATTATGCTCAATGCTCCATTGGCATTTGATGATATCGCCGCATTGGAATATGTCAGCATAACAACTGCAAGTAATGCATATACAGCTATGATAACTCCAATATTATTTTTTCCATGTCTTATTTTTTCATATCTTTTTTCCATTTTTACACCTATCAAACCGTATTTTTAAAGAGTTTTATTGCCATAAAAAACAGGATCACTCCAAATAGTGCTAATACAGCCACCTGCATTAATATAGAATTAATCGGATAATATCCTGTCAGTATAATACTCTTCATACCATTAACTGCATATGTCAAAGGATTAAGATAACTCATGTTTGCCATCCATTTCGGCATAGAGGATATGGGAAAGAAAGAACCGCTAAGAAACCATAATGGTAGGGTTATCGCATTCGCTACCATTGTGTACACTTCAAACTTCTTTATCCTAGAAGCAAGCATAACAGCTAGAGAACTCAATCCAAAAGCCAATGTTATTACAATGAGAAATATCCATGGTAATCCTGCTATTCCTGAAGCTATGTGAGCACCAAGAAGTACAGCAATCACCAAAGTTATACCTGCATATATAACCGCCTGTGTAATTCCATAGAGTATCTTACCTGATACTATTGAAACACTGCTTATGGGGGTTATCAGAAACACCTTCAAATTTCCCACTTGCCTATCCGTAATCAGTGTAACTCCTCCTGCGAATATTGTGCCAAAGGCCACAACCATAGCTATTATCCCGGCAATCAGAAAATCCCTATAGCTCGCCGTAGTCGCGGATGTGGATACAAATCTTATATTATTTGTGGATTTTACTACTCCGAACATCTTTTGCACTTTTGAATTCTGTATGATATGCACTTTAAACCTTGCGGCTGCACTGTCTATGTAAGATATTACAACCCCTATTGCGTTCAGGTTTGATTTGCTGTAATAAACATATATATCCTGTCCGGAGATACTCTTCGGAAATCCAGGAGGTATCACAATAAGAGCACTAATCTCATCTTGTTTCAGCATCTCCAGCCCATTGTTTTGAGATGTCACTGCTTTTATTGACAAATGATTACTTTGTTGGAGTATATTCATAAATTGTATAGACTGTGGATTATTTGCAAGGTTTGTTATTGCTATCGGCGTGTTGAACATTCCGCTACCAATCCCCCCAAAAAATATAAAGATCACCAATGGAAATATAAGCGATCTTATTATACTAGAACGCATATTCGCTCTGAATATGAACATCTCCCTTTTGTAGATTATGAATGAATCATACAAATTTCCTTTTTTCATGATCCATCAACTCCTGACTCTCGCCTTATCTATACTTGATGTTTGCTCTTCCAAGGAATCACGAAGTGTCGATCCTGTAAATTTTATGAATGCATCATCAAGGGTCGGAAGATGTATTCCTATAGACATAACAACTATCTTCCTTTTTTCAAGTTCCATTGCCACTTTAGATAATACCCTATTTGCATCTTTCCTGATCAATACTGTTATCTTGTCTGAGGTAGTTTCGGATTCCAGTCCAAACTTCGTTTTGAGAACCTTCCTTATCATTTCTATATCATCCATTTTTGCGGAAATCTCCAGAACATCTCCATTTCCCACCATCTTCTTGAGTTCGGAGGGTGTTCCTGCAGCTACTACCTTTCCATGATCTATTATTGAAATCCTATCACAGAGCGTGTCCGCCTCTTCCAAATACTGTGTCGTGAGTATTATTGTGATATCCTGTTTATTGAGATATTTTATACGCTTCCACATGTTTAATCTATTCTGAACATCCAGGCCTGTCGTAGGTTCATCAAGAATCAATATCTTTGGTGAGTGCATCATAGATTTGACAAGGTTCAACCTTCTTTGCATTCCCATAGAGAATGTGCCAGCTTTCACATCAGCAAATTTAGTAAGTTCCGATTCTTCTAATGCAAATTCAACCCTTTCATCTACTTCCTTCTTGGACAAATGATAAAGTTCCGCTATTATACGTAAATTATTTCTTGCTGTGAGATCCTGATCTACTACTGTCTCCTGAGTCATAAATCCAATCATTCTTTTTATTTCGGATCTATTCCTCCTTATGTTCAAATTGTTTATGCTTATATCCCCCTCAGTAATCTCCAACAATCCTAACATCATGTTTATGACTGTTGTCTTTCCCGCTCCGTTCGGTCCCAGCATTCCGTATATCTCACCCTCTTTTATATCTATGCTTATCCTATCTACAGCTACAAAATCCCCAAATTTCTTTACGATATTATGAATCTCGACTATACCCATACCATTCATCCTAAAATCTTGTTTAGTTCCTTCAATATTGGAGGAAGAACAGAATACGCTTCTTTCAAGACGCTTCTCCCTTTCGGTGTTAAATTATAATATTTACGTCTCTTTCCATTCTCCAAAGGATTTGTAACTTTTATCAATTCGGCTTTTTCTAGAGATGCTATAGTATTATAAACATCATTCTTTATCTCAATTTTATCCTTTATCATAAATTTGGATATTTCAATCTTTTTTATATCTTTTATCAAAGAATAAGAATATGTTTTTCCACATTTTATCTTGTTCAATATTATAAATTTTATTATCATGTGTCTAAAATCTTTTTTCATATACATTGATTTATGCCCTTTCCTGGTATCCACTTGTTTCACCGATAGTTTATTTTTAAACTGTTTACTTTTAAACTATCTCTTTAAATATCTTCCGTTATCCAATCATTACTATATTACAAAAAGAAGGGATTATACGATCCCCTGTTCTGAAGTGAAAAGAAGAGTTTCCCCTGTTCTTCTAGATATATCGCTCGGTCTTATCCCATATACTGCTTTTATATTGTTCTTATTGACAACATCAACCAATCTCTGTGTTATTATTCCATCAAAGACCACAATTCCCAAGTTCGGAGTATCCTCTATTGTATGTATAAGGTCCCTTATTGGTATTTCAGTTATCATCTCTCCCGATTTAGAATACAATCTACCTCTGAGCGTATTCTTCAATTCTTCAAGTGCTTCTGTATACTTTTCTTCTCCTTTCCTGTTTGTGGAAATATCATTTTTGGAACCCCCAAAATCTATCGTCCTTATCTCTACCTTTTCATCCCCACTTCCGTCTATATTCTCTACACCATAACTGCCTTTCTCATAAGTCTTTTCAACATGCATCCTTTCATTCCTGTTCCTGTTATTTGGTCCTTTCAATCTATCTACTATCTGCGAAGGACTCAATATCTTCTCTTTTGGTTCCACATCATTGCTTTTGACAGTGTACTGCAAATTGTTGTACCATTTTCCATGGGCTGGTTCCTTCCTCTTCTGGTTGGCAATTATCTGATCTATCGGAATCTTGAACCTCAAAGATTTTATTATTTCTTTTCGTGTCAATTCCTCAACTTCTTTTCCATCCGGAGCCTTTGAAACAAAATCTATATCAGCTCCTGCAGTTATGAGTCCGCCTAATATCATAGATCCTCCGTGATCTCCATCCAAGAATACCACGACTTCCTTCTGCTTACATAGCTCAAGAACGCTTTTGGGTACTCTACTAGAAGCCCCTCCTATAGATATACAATTCGTTATATCATTCTTGAGCAAGTTTACCACATCTGCTCTTCCTTCCACTATTATCATGTTTTCGCTTTTGTTTATATCTGGTCCAGCCGGCAGCCTGTCATCACCATATAAAATCACTGTGCTAGATTTTACCTCGCCTTCAACTATATCACTTATCTCTTTGCTATCAGGTACTGTAGTGCTGAGCATCTTTTTGACAAGTTCCTTGGCTCTATCTATTACTCTGTTGCGTTTCTCATTCCTTGTGTCTTCTACATTGATCACACTGAAGGAAGTATCGAAAGGACCGACTCTATCTACAGATTCTATGGCAGCTGCGAGTATGCATGTTTCTATCCTTCCAAGTGAAGATGGAAGTATCAATATACCTGCTGTCTTGCCTTTTGAATTGTTTGCATCTATCTCTATCCTGCCTATCTTTCCGTTCTTCTGCAGTTCTCTCAAATCTAAATCCGCTCCCAACAGTCCTTCTGTCTGTCCAAATATCGCACCTATTATGTCTGGTTTCTCTACTGTACCAGATATATCAAATTTAGCTTTTACCATATATTTAACTATATCACTGTATGTTTTAGCCATATATTCCACCTAACTTAATACTTAAGTTAAAGCTTAACGCTTCATAGGAGTAGTCCGTTTAAAGTTATTTATCGTTAAAAATACAATTTCATCTAACGGTCATTGTTCCATATAAATAAATTATATCTATTATTAATTGTATATATTGAAATTTTATAATTATTGTACAACATAATATCACGATAACATGTAACTTTTAAACATACTATCCTTTTATACTCTTTATTACTATTATGGATAGATATATAATTCTTATCTTTTGATTTTTGCATATCATGTAACTTCTTTTAAAACCGCAATCTTTCGCCCCTCCAACCTAAAATCCTATAAATGAATTCAAAATATCCCCGAGACAATGTAATCCCTCCCATATCCGTCATCAAAGCAAAGATTCAAATCTTCTGTTTATTTTCATCGCGTTCTTTTTCGTTACTGTGTAATTTCTTCCTTTCCTGGACATCTCATTGAGTCTTACAAAGAACCATCCAATCTTGTCCATTCTCCATGCTATGAATGTTTCCATACCCGTATTATCCTCCCATCTTCTGAGGATCTCAAACTTATCTGGTTTTATGTTTAAACTACTATTAGCCCAAGCTTTACACTCAAATGCCATTCCTCTACCTTTCTTATACGATATCAAGTCGGGACTTATTGAATTTACACCCGATCCTGCAGATCTCATGACAGAATATCCCTGTCTAAAAAACAGATATACAAGTTCCTGTTCGCTCCGTGCACCCTTAACATATTTACTCAAAGAATCCCCAACAAATCATTTCTATAACATCCAATCAATAACCACTCATCCCATAATCTTTTTTGCTGTAACATACGACACACATTACAACATAAATTCTATTCTTAATCGCATCCATTATAACTTCGTTTTATACATTCTATACTATATATAATTTTTTTATCGCCAAAACAAAATCTTAATTAAGATGGCATCACTTCCGGAATTTCCTGCCCCACTTTTCTATACCCTACCATTATACCTATCGCAGATACAATATTCGTTACCAGCAGCAAAATAAACATATCATTTACAAAACTTGAATTCGAAAGACCGTATGCTGCAACAACTGTCACTATTATAGCTGGCGACAGATCCCTCAACATACTATAAGATATGAGCGTATGTGCTATCTTTCTGCTGCGATCTGTATTCCCCATGAAATCCTTTAAGAGTCTGGATAATACTCTCCTTATTGGTATAATCATAATCGATACTAACACCAAAGCAACTACAGAGAATAACGTTACTCCTGATTTCTGGAAGAGAAGCCCCATGAACACAAAGAAGAATGTACTTGCAAAGAACACTATTTCCTTTTGGTAATTTCTTATATGGATTAGGTCGTATGGAGCCTCGAAATATCTTGCAAATCTGTGTTTTCCCATATTGCTATGTTCTATATTTGATCCGATAGCCCCAAATATTATACCGAATATGAATACAGCTATGGCTCCATTGAAATCCAGATACTGTGCTATTGCATATGTCGCTAATACCATAGATATTGTAAGTATCCAGCTGTATGTCTCACTATACTCTGAAAATCTATTGAGTATAAACAACCATGCTAATGCTAATAAACTTCCAACAGCTATGGATCCGAAGACCAGTTCTATGACCAATGACGATATTGATAAGATTGATGCGCTCCCATGCAATAATACGCTTATGAGGACCAATGGCACAATAAGGGCAACAACCCCTGAAGCTACACTTTCATAAATAAGAATTGTTTTTAGATCCTCATCAGCTTTTATCACTTTCATTATCATAGGTATCCCAATCCCTCCAGGACCGGACGCTGCAAACCCGAATATGAAAGAGAGGATAAGACTGAAATGTAACACAAAATACATTACTAATGATATAGCAAATCCTGTGATCACTACACATACAAGAGTAAACACTGTTGCTTTCCTGAATACCTTAGCTAGTTTGGACATTTGTATATTGACTCCAGCATCAAAAAGTATGAACGAGACTGCAAGCGCACTTATGAAGGGGGTCAATTCCTTTATTATACTGTTGTTTCCAGTATTTACTATCCCAAACACAGGACCAACAAGAAGACCTATTATTAAGAGTGGAACTATGCTCGTCAATTTTATCTTGTCAAATAAAGAATTTATTATAAAACCCAGAAATGATATGCTTGCTATGAAAATAAATAAAAGATCAACTCCAACCATATCCATCATCCAAGAAGTCTTTGTTTACTTCTAACTGGTTTAGGGTAATGCTTCTTCATTTCCACTTCCCTCTTTATGCTCTCGATCGTTTCCAACATACGTTTCTCCTTGATTCTTGATACCATCAAGTATGTTTCATCCTTCGTATCACGTGTTACAAGTATTATCACATGCCCGAATTTATACCTTCCTGCCCTACCCTTTCTCTGTATGTTCCTTATCGCACTTGGTATTGGTTCATAAAATATCACTGCGTCAACTAATGGTATGTCCAATCCTTCTTCTCCTATGGATGTCGAAACAAGCACATCAAACAACCCATTTCTGAAATCCTCTATAGTTGCGCTCTGCTGTGAATGTGTCACTCCCTCCTTTTTTCCAACAAACTCTCTTGCCGATATTCCGTTTTTATTGATTATTTCAACAAGTTTTGATATTGTATATCTATATTGGGCAAAGACCATCACTTTCTTTTTGCTTAAAATGCCATTAAGCACATTTACTATTTCACTCATTTTAGGATGTTCTTCTCCATTATCCAATGCATCGGAAGCAATCCTGAAAGAATCCAATACTGATTTATTGTTTATTATGCTTTCCACACTCCTGCTTTTCTTTTCTTTGTTCATGAGTGATTCAATATATGATTTGAATGAATATATGCTTTGTGTAGTAAGCAGATCATATGCATGCACCAAATTTAATACATATACATAATTGAATATGGCCCCAAACTTATACGCCGATTCTATTTTATCAATGCTCCTGCCCATCTCTATTAGTCTACTTTTCGGCATATTATTGAATTTTTTGAATTGACTTATTCCTATCTTATGCAATTTGAGAAGATGTTTCTCTATCTCAGGACCGATTAAACCCTCAATCTCCTTTATGATGTCATTCTTTCTTACATATATTATTCTAGTTTTGTGACCTTTCACATATGCTACCACATCCTGGTCAGAATATTTCCTGATCTCTATTCTCTCTATCCCTAAAGCAGAAACTAATTCTTTCATCTTCTTCCGGTCATTTCCTGGGGAAGCTGTGAGCCCAATTACCTGTATACCCATTAATCTGCATTCATTCGCCAAGTAAGTGTAAGCATATCTGCCTACTGACCTATGGCATTCATCAAATATTATCAAACCAACATTTTCCAGCGAAATATTATTCAATTTCACATCATTGAATATTGTCTGCGGAGTAGCAATTATAACTTTCGACTCTTTCCAGATACCCTTCCTTTTTTGTGGTTTTACCCCTCCAGTAAGTAATGATATACCGTTTGCATCTATATCAAGCAGATTTTTCAATGATGTATAATGCTGTTCGCTCAATGGTTTGGTCGGAGCCAAAAATACCGCTTTCTTTTTTTGATATATTGTACGCGCTATAGCAAATACTGCTATGAGCGTCTTTCCCAACCCTGTCGGAAGTATGACAAGTGTATTCCTGCCAGTATCTATGACTCTTATTATATTCGCTTGATACTCCCTAACCTCTAGCCCTGATGTTCTGACAAGAGCAGCATAATCCCCAAGATCCTTCCACATTTCAGTCATAAAATCGCAAATCTATATATAAACTTCTACAAAAGTATAAAAATATATATTACAATAAGAGTAACGTGCTGCAGTAGCTCAGTGGGAGAGCGTCCGGCTGAAGAGTAAAATATAATATCTCAGACACCGGAAAGTCGCAGGTTCAAATCCTGCCTGTGGCATTCCATATCCTTAACAGTAGTTCCGAATCCTTCAGGTAAAATGAGATAGTTCCACTAATCCTAG
>CAZBLA010000024.1:0-10686 GCA_964492665.1 Microcaldota archaeon | reverse complement strand
TGGTATCCTTCCTACTTAAAAGCAGAGGCTTCCTCTGCGGATTGCAGAGTATGTTCTTTCTGACAACTCTATAGGATATGATACCAGGTAGGTTACTTGCAGTATCTTTGCCCACATCCTCTGCAGAGAGGTGATTGCGGATTAGTTTTGGCTCAGAGCATATTTGTACATAAGCTTTAAATAGTATGGTACATTATCCTAATTAAAAGTAATGATGTGCTAAAGATGCAAATGCTAAAAAATATGGATTGCTATTCCTTTGCTTTTAGAGGCAGAAGTAGCGTCTGCATCAATATTAAGACATCACATTATATTCTAAACAGCCATCTGGCTGCTTAAACTTCTTAAATTTTTGGTGTTTATGTGGTCAAGATGGTTGAGTATAGAGTGGATACTAAGAAAATCAGATTATCGGAGCGTGAGCAGCTTTTTATACTTGAGATTGGGAGTGATGTTATAGACTCAGCATCGCGTTTTGTTAATTATATAGATGAGATATATGGAATAGCAAAAAGCTCGTCATGGTACTGTCTAAAAAAAATGAAAGAGTTGAGTCTGTTGCATTTCGATTCAAAAGTGGAGCATATGTCGGATGGTTTATTCTTAACAAATAGGGGTAAGGATATTCTTCACTCACTGATTCGTACTGTAAGATCGAATGGCAAAGAAGAGAATCATATTAATGAAAAGAAAAACGCGTCTGTTTGGATGAATAGGTAGAATAGAACTATGGTCCGGTACATATGTATCGGACTATGGGGGTTTCAGAGGATATTTCATATAAAAACTCTTTATAAGCTTTAATAATTATAGGGAATGGAGAGGATTAGTGAATAGTTGTATTGCATGCTCCATTTATTTCGTCATAAAGTAAAAATGGGGCTACCGAGATTTGAACTCGAATTACCACGTCCCGAACGTGGTAGTCTGCCAGGTTAACGTATAGCCCCGATAGCATTAATGGAATATGAAGGATACAGCATGCATTATTACGGACATGAAAGGTTGTGGATATATCCCAACAAGAATTATGACTATCAAGGATGTCATAACAACGAATGATATGTTTTTTCGGATGTAGAGGATGGGTCTCCTAGATCTCTGGAACATGGTGTTTATGACTTTCCCATAATAGTATACTGAGATGAAACTGTTTATTATTCCTATTAGTGCTAAAAATAGCAGATTTGATTGTATCGCGCTTGAGAACAGCAAGAATTTACCTACGAATCCCATGAACGGAGGTATTCCGGCCATTGACAGCATCAGGATTGTGAAGGCTATAGCCGCAAAAGCATTTCTATGTATCATTCCTTTGTAATCCGATCTGTTAAATAAGTTCTTGGACTCCATCCACATGACTATTGAGAATGCCCCTATAGTCATAAACATATGTGCGAATAGTTGATATATGGATGCCTGCAATCCATAGCTTGATATCGCAGCTAATCCTATAAGGATATAACCAGCTTGTGATATTGAAGAGTATGCGAGCATTCTCTTGATGTTCTTCTGAACCATTGCGACAAGATTACCAAAAAACATGGTAAGTATCGCAATAATACTCAATATGCCTGAGAATTCATATCTGTAAGAGAAGAACACAATAAAAAGTATATATATGATTGCCACAAATGCGACCTTTTTGTTGATTCCTGATAACAGTGCAGTTATATGTCCTTGAGATCCTTGATATACGTCTGGTATCCATAGATTAAAAGGAAATAATGCCGCTTCTATGGATAATGCTGCTATAAATAGGATCATAGATAGGAGCGATAGATAGTTTATGTTTGAAGATAGTGGGGAGAGAGATAGGGTCGCATTGAATGGTAGTAGTAGAGCCATGGCAAATGCGAATATCGCTATTGAAACTGCTCCTAGTATGAATAGTTTTGTAGCTGCCTCCAAGTTCTTCTTTCCTCCAAGAAGTATCATCAGTGCTGCAGGTATTGAAACAAGTTCTATTGCTATGAATATCATAAGTAAGGAATAAGCAGTACTGACAAGGAATATTCCAACTGCTGAAAATGACAACAACATGTTGAATACGCATATGTCTTTTGAATTACGGTATGCTAATATTTCAATAAGGATCAATCCTGATGAGAATAATACAAGGAACAGAGAGGATAATGTTGAGATATTCAATATTCCGAGCATATGTATTGCATGCGCGCTGAAAGTAGAATATGCCGCCTGTTGGTTATGCAGATTGTATGCCGATATGGCGCTTTGCATATTGAAATGAGAGTATATCGAGAATATCGCTGTTGAGAGAATCGCTAATAGTATACTTAGAGTCGAAATGAATGAGATCTTTTCATGTTTATGGATTTCTGAGAGTATGCCTGATACAATCAGCATTACCATAAGTGAAGCGAGCAGATAACCGATAGCAGCTAATTCTTGCATTAAATCACTTTAAATCCGAGCAATATTGATGGAAATATCCCGAATATGAATATTGAGAGCAGGAGCACCATAAATCCTGCGTTCCAGTATTTGCGGCCGAATCTCACCGCATCTGACGATTCTTCCGTAGATAGTATGGATCTGTTCACAGCATAGTACAAATAACCACCCATTATTATAATGGTTATTAAAGGTATTAATCCTGCGAATCCGAATGATTTATATGCGCCAAGGAATATAAGGATATCAGCAATGAAACCTACAGTTAATGGCACACCTGTAGCTGTGAAGACAGATATTAGGAATGAGTATGCACTTGATGTGGCATCTTTTACGACTCCTCTCAGGACCCTAAGATCCCTGGAACCGAAGATGTAGTTCATAGACCCTATACTGAGGAACATGAGTGATATGGCAAGGCCGTATGCTAGGATTGCAAATATTGCACCCATCTTTCCTAAAGAATCTCCGGCAGCTATCCCGACAAATATTAGAGAACTTTCAATCATCCCAGTATAAGCTGCCATCCTTTTCATATCAGTGTTCCTGATCGCGTTGAATGCTGCATAGAATGCGGAGACAATCGCCAAGATCAGTATGTACCACATGTATTCATGGCTTATCGGCATCATCATGAAAAGAATAAACATGCCGTATGCCCCGAATTTCGAGAGCAGTCCTGCTAGGATGATGGATCCTTGTGTAGACGCGTCCGAATATGCATCCGACATCCATGAATGCAGAGGAAATATCGGCATTTTTATCATGAATGCGATCAACATGACAAAGAATATCAGTTCCTGCAACTGTTGAGGTATCAGATGGGCATAAGAGATAATCGTATTTATGTTAAATGAATGTATTGGAGTATAGAAATATATCAGCAGTATCCCAAAAAGCAACATAGCACTTGCGAACAATGAATATATAAGATAATTCTTAGCAGAGTTCTTCCTGTTTCCTGTCCCGAGGTAGCTTATCATAAAGAATACGGCTATAACTCCTATATCCCAGAATATGAAGAAGAGGAATAGGTTGGCGGATGTGAAAAGTCCGATTGCGGATAGTTCAAAAAGGAGTATTAATGAATTTGCGGCTCTTTTCTTCCTTTCTCCGAAGTTTCCGCCGACTATAGCGGCAAAACTGACTATGGAGGTTAGGATTAATAGTATGAGTGTGGTTTGGCTGATTATGAATCCGAAATGTATGTTTAGTGTGTTTATGTATTGTAGGGATTCCGTCATGTTTACAGAATGTTGTGCATGGAAAGCAAACAGGATATAGAACACGATTAGCATTATTGATGCAGATGCGGCAGAAGCAACAGTCCTTGAATATTTCTCTTTTAATAATGCCTCTGCTAACAAGGATCCTAATATTACCAGAAACATTATGGGTATGTACAATATCATATGAACACTATAAACAAAATCAAGAATATTATTCCTATCGCTATTCCTTCAACATAAACGTTTGTGTTTCCATTGACAATGGTTCTTAATTTATTTCCTAATCTGAAAGTATTTTTTCCAATTCCACCGAAAAAGTTGAATATCAGGCTGTCGATATGATGGAATATGTCTCCTGTATCTATAAATGCCCGTGCTAATGAGGAGTATGCTGCGTTTATCGGAATGCTGTTATACATTAGTCTTTTTATATTGCCATGTGGTTTTGGCATGAGTATCTTTACATAAAGTATATATGCTGCAGCAAATCCAGAAAGAACAATTAAACTTTCTATTATGGGATCTGCAAATGTTATATGGAGTTGGCTGATCTTAAGATAATTTGGCAGATATAGATATACTAAATCCCCGATGAACACCAATGCTGCGAGTATCACTGGCGGAAGCAGCATGCTTTTTGGCAGGTTCTTGAATCTCTTGATCAATGGCTTATTGTCTGGTTTGTGCATAGGAAGGAACAGCCACCTGAATATGTAGATGCTGCTACCAAATTCTATAAATGCTAATATGACATAGAGCAGTAGGCTATTGGCAGATACATCTATTCCGATTTTTCCGAAGAATCCGCTGAGCGGAAATATTCCAGCTAGAGATAGGACACCGATGAGCATTGTTGCGAATAAGAGTTTATTGCTCGCCGAACCCGATATCTTAAATATGTTTTCTTCTCCCTTGTTGGCCTTCATCACAGAACCTGCACTCATGAATAGCAGAGCTTTGTAGAATGCCTGCACGACAAAAAGGAGTATTGCGGCACCAAAAGCATTAAGCCCCACAGCTACGAACATCAGTCCTAAATCTTCTATTGTTGAGTATGCGAGAATCCTTTTTATATGATGTTCAGACAAGGCATTCAATACTCCGAGAATAGCACTGAAGGCACCAATTATAAGAAATATATACAGCAGATGAACTTTTAGAAATAGAGGCATGAGTATTATCGCGAGGAATACACCGGCTTTTACCATAGTTGACGAATGAAGGAATGCGGATACAGGTGTTGGGCCTTCCATAGCATCTGCGAGCCATTCCGTAAAAGGGAATTGGGCAGATTTTGTGAATACTGCTATTATTATGAGAATTGCAGCGACATATAAACCAGTAGTGGATGGTGCGGACAGTATACTGTTAAAACTAAACGTTCCATAGTTGTTCCATAATATTATTATGGCGGAAAGCAGGGACATGTCTCCTATTATAATTGCTGTTATGGATTTTCTTGCAGCAAGGGGAGCAAGTTTTTTCTTGTACCAGAATCCTATTAGGAGATAGCTTGTGATTCCCAGACCTTCCCATGCTATGAAAAGTGATATGAAGTTTGCGGATACGGCAAACAGCATCATTGAAGCAGTGAAAAGATTCATCTCAAAATAGAATCTGCTTTGCTCCTCTTGTTTGTCCATGAACCCGAGAGAGTACCACATTATAAGCGGGGCTATGAGAGATACAAGCAGAAGAAGTAGCATGTTCAGATGGGCAGTTGTAATCGCCAGGTTTATCGAATATCCGGCAACGGAAAACCATTTTATGTCATGTACTGCAGGAATAGATTTTGCAAACATATACCCTGCTATGAGCAAAGAAACCAGGCTTCCTGCGATAGATATGTATGCTGCTGACCTTTTGAACTTGTTATTTAGAATTATGGCAATTAAGCCTGCAAGTAATATTGGTATTAGCACGATCAGTTCCATCATTCAATCAATTCCTCAGTTCTGAGAGTTTTGTGATATCCATATCCTTTTCATATCTCGACAAGTATTTGTAGAAAACTACCAACATTATTATTTCGCTTGCTGCAACTCCCCATACTGTAAACAGAAACGGGATAATATTTCCCCTATAGAAATCAAAGAATCCGATTCCTATCAGAGTGGAAGCAATAAGTATCAATTCCGTGGATATTATTATGAGTAATATATGCCTGCTGGCTAATGCACCCGCAATCCCAATCGCAAAAAGTGCAAAACTTAATAATATGAAATATATGATTATCATTTTCTTTCACCAATCCTATTAAATAGTGCTATTGATCCCATTGCTGTAGCAAATACCAGTAGAGTCAATATATAAAACAATCCTATCTGGCTCGTGAATTCCGTAGTTAACGTAGCCATTGTAATCGGTCCCTGGGGATTACCATTAAGTGGATTTAGAAGGATGATGGGAAGGGCTAACGCGATGAATATTACGGCAGAAAAAACCACTATGGGAATGATACGTATATGCTTGAAATCTGAAGTGCCTAGAGATGCAACAGCTATTATAAAATAGGTGGATATACCTCCGATCATGATGAATAATTGAATCACGGCTAAAAGTGGCTGCTGAGCTGCAAGGAAGAGGACAGAGTTGAAGAAAAACAGCACAGACAATGCTATTCCAACATGCAACATATCCTTAAAATAGAAGATTAATGCTGCAGAAAGTAGTTCTAGTAGTGCGAGTACCACAAGTGCAGTTTCATATATTAATATTATTAAATCACCCAAACTTTCATTTTAGATCCTCCGGTCTTCTAACAAAATCTCTTTTATCATAAGCCTCAAAATTGTAGTCTTTTGTTAGTATCAAACAATCCGTAGGACATACTTCTTCACATAGGTCACAGAATAGACATCTGTCTAGGTTTATTTGCGGCATCTTCTTTATGCCCTTGTCGGTTTCTACATCAACCATGTCTATTGTCTGGTTCGGACAGATCCTAGCACATGCACCACAGCTTATGCATGTTTGCATATCTAATTTATGTATTCCTCTGTAATTGTCGGTTATCTGCTCCTTCTCTTTAGGAAACATTAGAGTTTCGGGCTTCTTGAAAAGATTTTTGGAAACTTTTATAAATGGTTTTATCATCATGGAATCACTTTATGAATAACAAGAATGTAATAAATAGATTAAGCACTGCCGCAGGCAATAGGTAAAGCCATCCTAATCTGAGGAGACTGTCTAGTCTGAGCCTAAATGTTGTGGCTCTTATTATTATGAATAAGAGGGTTATCACTGATATCTTTATCATGAGCCATGCGAATGGTGGTAAGACTGGACCTTGCCAACCTCCAAGAAATAGCAGTGTTATTAGTAATGCCCCAACAAACATTCTTGTGTAATCGATAAAGAGGGCTAGTGCATAGTAGGGAGCACTTACGTCCGTGAGCCATCCAGATACTAGTTCATTATCAGCTTCTCTCAGATCAAATGGTGGCCGTTCTGCTTCTGCTAATGTTATGATAAAAAATATGGCAAAACCTATAGGCATAAGCAGTATGTACCAGATATGTGATTGCATGGCAACAATGGATGTAAAGTTATATGTGTGCGATAGCATGGCAACAGCAGCTAGAACAAGGAGCAGTGGTATTTCATAGCTTACTAACATGATTATTGATCTCTGCGAACTTATTGATCCGAACTTGTTTCCGCTTGTCCATCCGGCTAGGAAAAGGAAAAGTGGAACAAGGGATAATAGCATGAAAACAATGATGAGACCTATACTTGTCCCTATTCCGACAAAAGTATTTGTCAAAGGGAGGAATACGAGTGCTATGAAATATATGACATAGACTGCTGGTAGAATCATTGCGAAGAGAGGTTTATCTGCAGTATCGGGAACTATATTCTCCTTGACTATGAGTTTTATCGCATCCGCCATATTTTGGAGGATGCCGAATTTTCCGACATACACTGGTCCCCTGCGAGATTGGGTTCTAGCTATTATTTTCCTTTCCGCCCATCCGGCAATTAGGGTAAATATACCGGTTATTATCTCTAGTAGTATTGCAAAACCCAGCAATACGATGAAGAGGGATATTAGATTGAGATAGGGAAGATGGAGAAGATTGGATATATGCTGTTGGATATAAAGGTAGTAGTGCATAATAAACTTGGAGGATATCAGATAAACCATAATCCATAATAGTAAGTAAAGTTTATATAGATTATAATAAAATTGAATTTGAAGGTTACATTAAATGGTCAACGAAAAAATAAAGAAAATGATAGAAGAAGGAAAAATTAAGATACGTGTCAAAAAGGCAGGGATGTATCAGTATCAGACCTTTGTAGTCAAAATAGTCGAGTTCGGTAGTAGAAATTCTGTTGAATTATTCCTGGATAAGATATTAGAAATAAAAGAATCTGAACGAATAGCAAATGAGATTGGAATACCCATACATACAAAAAATGTGACAGTTTTTCCTGATGGATGTGGTGTAAAGGATTTTATAGTTGATTAATGTTTTGTGACATCTTCCCACATGCAAATGTGTATGCTTCATCTGCATTCATGCAATCACTGCATTTTTGTGTTGTATTGTTTGCAACAACTTTAAATTACTTTCATACCGGCACTTTCAGCCTTGTATGAAAATGATATAGAAAAGTTATATATAACAGGAATAGGAGGATTTTCTCATTCTGGAAAGTTCTGTGAATTCTACATCTGAAAGAATACTCAAACTTTACAAACGGAGAGATGTTGCTGAGAAAGGAAGAAAAAAGCCGCAAAACGCGGAGGGAAAGTTCGTTTGGCGGAGTAGTTTGGTGCAATACTTTAGAATAGATGCCACACAGATGGTGATGTTAAGATAGATATGATTGAATAGGGGAGAATTAAACAAAATAAGGAGGTAATGAAATTTTTGATTATTAGAAGTGGTATATAGTTCAGATTTTTTTGAAGTTTGAAACGAATTTCAATGGTGTATGGTTGATTTTGAGATGGTTTATCAGTCTCGATGAACTTAGGTAGGATTTTAGTATAGCTGAACTATTTACAAGTGAGTATACACTAAACCTGTAGTTTTCAAAAAATTCGGTTACATTTGTCAATGCCGTATCTTTGATTCCTCTTAATTTAATTATACTGCTTCCGCATATGCTTGATTCTCCGGATCCGTTGTATATTGAACCATAACATATGGGTGTGAAATTATTCGGAAGCTGATTAAATTTTTTTATTAGAGTAGCAAAATAGCCGTACCGGTTATAGAATAAACTTATCACATAAAAGTTGCTTCTGTTTACTATCAAAGATGATCCAAGTGCCATAGAATTAGCATACATAAATCCACGCTGGTACGCTAGGACATCCTTACTGTTGTTGATGGCATTTGTTATCATATAAGTGGCGGAATCATTATTATTGTTCACAAAACTGTTACAGGTTTGGTTTATAAAACCTGTATAAAACGTGAATCTGGTCCAACCGGCTTTATTATTTATACAGAATACGGTATTATTTTTTATAATTGCATATCCGACTTTTGTATTGTTTATTAGTAGATTGTTGACAGTTATATTCTTACTTTTAAAAAGCTTGGAAATGGTTTGGGGAGTTATGGTCCCTTGCATCCATGCGGTATATGCATTGTTTCCATTTTCGTATCGGGCATATGCGGAATATACTGAAACTATGTCTGGTGATATATAATTTAGTAGAATACCTGATATCTCAGGTCCGAACATATTGGTGAAGATGGAAGAGTTGTATTCGCTACCGAGAAGGTATGCTATTGCTAATCCTTTGGATTTTAATAGTGTATCCTGTGTGGTTGTTATATTATGTTCAGGTAAAGTTAGATATTGAGAAGGATGTGTGGGTTTGTTTATGTTTATGATGATAGTATCGCTTGTAAGATTTCTGTCTTTTATATTGAACAATCCAGCAGGATCCGCAATCGCCTTGAATGTGAAAGTACCGGAATGTGTGTAAGTATAGTTGAAATGTATTGCTGCGCCTTTTCCTGTGGGTAGAGTTACATTATAAGATTTGAACAATTTGCCTCCCAGATAAATAGCTATCGGTATGTCGACAATGTTATTTGGACCTGTATTCTTGATCATTACCTCAAAGAAAGTTGTATTGTATGGGTATAATCCGGTATACATTAAGGTTCCGTTTGAATTCAGTGGATTTATGTTCACTGTTAGTAGATATGATTGACTTTTGAGGGATGTTATTAAGAAGATTATTCCGATTGTTATGATAATTCCTATAATAATATAGATTATAATGTTCTTACTTATTTTCATATTATTCCCTATCAAGCTCTTTTAGAATAGTAGCTATTTTATGTTGTATTGGAAGTATTTCGTTATTGAAATAACTAGTTATCCAGATTCTTTCATCATATTTGTCTCCGCTATCCGTATCCACAAGAGAATATTTCCCTTTAGAATGTTTGATTATTCCTAACTTTTTTAAGTGTAATAAGTGATACCTGAGTGTCTTTTCATTTATCCTGTTCCATTTTTGTTCTATATATTGTGTCATTTCCATAATATTGGATTCGCTTCTTTTACTAAAATGAAAATAGAAGATTGAATCTAATACTGCTAAAGCGCTTAACCTTGACTCTCCGGGGTTTATTATTCCCAATGAGAGTGCCAACCATCTTATCATTGATCTTCTTGTTTCAATAACCTCATTTGTAATACTTAGGTTCCTGATGCTCCTCTCCTTTTCTATAAGTATTGATTCGTTTATAACCATTAATAACAACTTTCTGATAATATTTAAATGCATAAATTTTTAAAGTGTCTTAGATGGTTCTGTACACCAAAGGAGTGTATAATAGGTAAAATTGTAGGTGCGTTAAATGTTTTAGGTTATGGTATTAGCAATGTAATTTGAACAATCTAAACAAAGAATACTTTTCTAGTTTTGGTGGAAGATGGGGGTTTTATTGATGGTTATTGAAAGAAATATCTCTTTCAAAAACTTGCAGCAACAGAATTGGTGGTTGAAGGGTGACATCCTCCTACACCTAAAGGTGTAGGCTTCCTCTGCATTTATGCAATC
>CAZBLA010000023.1:0-11075 GCA_964492665.1 Microcaldota archaeon | reverse complement strand
CTATCTAAACAACACTAAATATTCAAACATACACAACAATACATTAAAAAGCTCAAAAACCAACAAAGCTAGCTCACTAAATCTAACTACCAATTCCTCATATAACAATATAACCAATAATAATTTTATTGGAGATTATTATGGTATACACATAAATTCAAAATCTAACAATTATACAAACAATAAACTAAGCAATACAAACATATCCGTTTACTGCAGTCTTGAAAGCGGACTGTATGGATCAAGTAATGCCAAATCAAATATCTGTTCGACAGACATAGGTTGTTCCTTCTTATACTGTTCCAGTAAGAATATACAAGCAAATGTATCAAAAATTATACTTAATAAACAAATAACTCAATGCGGATCTATAACCACTCCTGGAAACTACTACCTTAAGAATAATATAAATGCTGCCTATGTAAATCCATTTTCAGATGTATGGCAGAACAAGTTGCCTTGCATATACATCAGGTCTTCAAACGTTAATCTATACTGTAATAACAATACGATAACGAATGCGATAGTAGGTATAGATATAATTAATGGAAATAACATAAATATAACAAATTGTAAGATAAACGCAAGTTATTCCGGGATAAACATATCACATTCTTCCGGTTCTAAAATATCAAATACAATAATCACAGATGCTAAATATGGCATATACCTCTTACATTCTGTCGGTTCTAAAATATCAAATACAATAATCACAGATGCTAAATATGGCATATACCTTCTAGATTCAAATATCAATCAATTTATTGGATTTAACTTACACCATAACACAATAGGTATATATGTGAATAACTCTTTCTCAAACAACTTCTTAAACGGATATGCTAGAAATAATTCCGTAATAGATATATACGCATCTAATGATTCATTAGGGCCTATCAGCAATTTCCTTACAAAAACCGCTTGTGGTGTATCTGATGCAATCTGGGCCAAATGCGATCATTATATGAATTCTAGTCTGCAATTCTTCGGTCTTACATCTTGTACTCCTCTAACTCTCTCCGGGAATTATCTGTTGCAGAATAATGTATTCAGTAAAACACAAGTGAACTGTTTTTCAATTAAGACCAATAACGTATCATTAAATTGTAATGGAAAGACATTAATAAACGAATACACCAATCACGGTTTAAGTTCAGGAGTCTATGCCCATAATCTAAAAAACATTACAATCAAAAATTGCATCACAGACAATTTTGATACAGGGATAAATGTAAGTAATTCAAATCAAATCAAAATTGTGAATAATTCTCCTGGAGGTCCGCAGCAGAAAATAGCCATATCTCTAACAAACTCAACTTTTTCTTTGATATCAAAGAATAATGTTGCTGATTCAACTACAGCAATATACTTATCAAATGTTTTATTTTCTAACATATCCAACAATAACCTATCATATGCCAAAAATCATGGAAGCGGATTATATCTACTAAATTCCAAATACAACAAAATATTGGAAAACAACGGAACAAATAACTATGTTGGACTTTATTTATTAGGAAATTCAGAAAATAATACCATATACAAAAATTCGTTAGTTACAAGTACCTATGCCGATTACATATGCAGCAATAATAATTCGGGAATATCATCTGAATCCGGAAACATAAACTATGGAAAGAATAAAGTGAACTGTAGATGGATGGCAGCGATAACTCCAGGCCAGATAACACAATGCGCAACTTTCCAAACTCCCTCCACTCTAATAATACATTCAGATAATGTTTACCATATAGGGGTAACATGTTTTAGCGTATACTCAAACACCACTTCAATAAATTGTGAAAATCATACAATAGTTGCTACGAATGGAGGAACATTCGCATCATTTACTAATGCCCAACATACCAGTATCCATAATTGCAATCTCATAGGTTTTAATACAGCCATAAATGTAACAAATTCCAGCACGAATATTCACAATAACACAATACATACTAATAGTAACATAAATAGCATATATGAGATTAAAGTATCACACTCTAACGGTCCCATAATAAAAGATAATAATTTATCCGGATCATTCGGTGGAATACAGCTACTTAACGATTCAAACGGTACTTTGCAAAACAATAATGCAAAAATGGCATATGTTTCATATTCAATAATAAATACATCTATGATGCAGATATCAAACAACAACGGCAATTCTTCAATCAATGGAGGCTGGATATTTGATAATTCTACACGAAATAGAATAAACAACAATACTTTTTATGGTGATCCATTCGGAGTTGAGTGTAAAGGTTCATCTACCAACTCTATTTCAAATACTTATACTAGCAACAACTATAGCAGCAACAATAACTGCGGCTGGATTAAAGCGTAGATTACAAAAATTTTAGGTGCAGTTTAATGCAATTTAAAGAATTATCCGAATACTACCAAAAGATAGAAAATATATCATCAAGACTAAAAATGATAGATATACTTGCGGAAATGTTTAAAAAGATGGATGCGGATGAAATTTCTAAAGCCGTCTACATTACGCAAGGAGTTTTAGCTGCACCATATGAAGGAATAGAATTTGGATTAGCTGTAAAAATGGCCGAAGATTCCATATCAGTAGCAACCGGAATATCAAAAGAAAAAATAAATAATGAATACAAAAAACTTGGGGATCTTGGAGATGCTGCTGAACAATCTAAATCAAAATCCCATCTTATAAGAATGAACAATTCATCATACACGGTAAGTATGGTATATGATTCAATGTTAAAGATAGCCAAAACTTCGGGGAAAGGTAGCAAAAATTTAAAAATAAGAATATTAGCAAACATCCTTGCAGCATCCACTCCTTTAGAATGCAAGTATGTTATTAGGTATCCTTTAGGACAATTAAGATTGGGAATAGGAGATGCAACAATACTTGAGGCTTTATCGGTCGCAAGTACCGGAAAGAGAGAGTTTAAATCAAAGTTGTTAAATGCATACAATATCTGTAGTGATCTAGGGCTGATTGCCGAACGTTTATTTAGGGAAGGTAAAGATCAAATAGAATCTATTGATGTGACTTTGTTCAAACCACTGAGACCTGCTCTTGCAGAAAGACTCCCAACATCTGAACAAATACTAAAAAAGATGAACGGTAAATGTATACTTGACCAAAAATATGATGGGTTCAGATGCCAAATACACAAAGATGGCAAAAAGATAAAGATATATTCCAGAAATCTTGAAGAAACCACAAAGATGCTTCCTGACATAATAAAAGCAATGCAAGAATCAATAAGTGCAGAAAATCTGATACTAGATGGAGAAGCGCTAGCATTCAATAAATCAACAAATGAGTTTATGTCTTTCCAAGAAACAATTCAGAGAAGAAGAAAACACAACATTAAACAAATGACTGAATTGATACCCCTACATTTAATGGTTTTTGATCTTCTATACTTAAATGGGCATAGTTATCTAAACCAGCCGTATATAAAAAGACGAAATGCTTTAGAGAGCATAATTCCAAAAGATTCGAAAAGAATAACCCCGTCAAAAATGTTAATTGCCGAATCTGCATCCGCTTTAGACGAATTCTTTCAAATATCAATAGAAGAGGGACTTGAAGGGATAATTGCCAAGGATCTCAATGCTCCTTATACTGCAGGAGCTAGAAAATTCAGTTGGATAAAGTTTAAAAGGAATTATAAAGGATCTTTATCAGACACTCTGGATCTGGTAATAGTCGGATACTATCTTGGTAAAGGCTCAAGAGCCGAATTCAATTTTGGAGGCCTTTTATGTGCTGTTTACAACAAAGATACTGACATGTTTGAAACCATATCCAGAATCGGTACCGGATTTACTGAAGAAAACATGAAAGATTTAAACAAAATACTAAAAAAGATAAAAGTAAAAAATAAACCAGCAAGAGTATACTCCCTATTAAAACCTGATTTTTGGGTGCAACCCATTCATGTTGTTATAGTTATGGCGGACGAAATAACAAAATCACCACAACATACCTGTGGCAGGATACCTACCACAAACTTTGGATACGCATTAAGATTTCCAAGAATCGTTGGAGATGAGCTTATAAGAACCGATAAAAATCCAGAAGATGCGACATCAACTCATGAAATAATAGAACTATTCAATAATCAGAAAAAAGTAAGTACGAAATAGTTTCATCCTACCCCATACACATATGGTTTGTCCGTTGTTGAGAGAACGAATGACTTATTGTATTCTGTAATAGTAATTCCATCTATTCTACCTTCCTCTCTTACTAATCCCATATTGCTCAAAGTATGTTCAACTCTGTATAAACTATTGTAACCATTAATAAAATTTTGAAAGGTCTCAATCAATAATACATTTCTATAAACATTTAATTGTTCTGATTCATTGTGTACTGTATACGTAATATTATGTATACTGCTGAATATCAATAAAGTTATTACAACCATAATCAGTATAAAAAATCCGTAAAATCCCATAAACATCAACACATATATGTACAAATATATCCATCGTTTCGTTGCATCGGATAACAAAAATCACTTAATCTCTTGCAATTTACTATACTTCCAACACTGATGGAATGATCTGAATATTTAATATGGACATAATTAAAATTATATACGGTTTTAATGTTTAAGAGTAAATCTTTCAGGCATTTAATATTCCAATTAGTTATACATCCATCTATTGTCTGATTCTTGTATAATATATTGGAAAAATCATATATCCCATTCTGTATGTTTGTATTCTTGGATATGACTGAATTGTTATATGCTACATTTGATATAATAATTATAATATACAAAATCATAATCGAAGAAATAATGCCTTCCAAAGTTGCAAACTGCCCTCTCAATCAGTCACCGTATGTTTATTGACGAACCTTGAAAATTTATCGTTTTTATTCCTTTATATCCCTTTATAAATACAGTTATATTCGAGAATTGGAAAGATGAATAGGGTTTACATACATATTTATACAAAACGCTATTCAACAAAAGGGTACATTTATCCACCGAATACTTCAACTTACTAATTTTATTTATCACGGAATCATATGAATCTATAGTCTCAGATATCCTTGATTCGCTCCCTCCGTTTACTATGCTATTATTATAATATTTAAGAATCGAATTCAAGCTATTTAGAGACTGAGAATACTCTGTATATAAAGACGAGTCCAATGACCTGCTTTTATCTGTTTTATACCTAATTAGATACAACTGTGGTAAAGGTCCGGATGCGGAAATATAGCCTGCCACAACCACATTTCCATATAACAAATTATCTGTCGATATTAATTTGTTTTCATTCTTTTTGTTATTTAATTCTGATTTAAGAAAAACCGACGAATTCCATAATTCCAATGTTATGTTATACTTGTATGTGGGGTTTTTGTCAGTAACGTACAAATCTGAATTTTCATTTTTTTTGTGTACACAGTATGCTCTATATCCAATACCTGCATTATAATAGCATCTTGTAGATCCTACAAAATAATCCCAATTCGCTCCATTACATTGTAATCTAATCGGAAGTAATTTTCCCCACCAATCAAATTTGGCGCAGTGGTTTGATACATCAACATCATAGAGCTTAGAATCAAATTTTGATTTATAAATCAAGCTTTCATTATTACTCCTTATATCTATAGAATATTTACCATATACGTCAGTTAATGGCTGATTTACCACATATGACTCTACTGTTTTAGATAGATTTTTATTTGTATTTCCATCTAATATATCGGCATACAATTTGATATATTCCATACCCCTATTTTTTGGTATTATATTAAAACTTAAGAGATAAACACCATCTATCTTAATATTTGAATATTCCAAAGGAGTAACTAATGCATTGGTTGCAGTTATATGGGCATTTAATATTGTTAAATTATATCCTCCAGAAAAAAAAGAATTTATCGGATTGATTTTTCCCACATACAAAATGTCGGGTACATACAAATCAATTGACGGATCTTCATACAAATCATTTGAATGGAATGTGTGTGTCACATTACTTCTTAACATCAATAATTTTATAGATGTATTATTGTTCTTCTGTATATTTGCATATACGCCAAAAATTACTGTACTAAATGCAGCAACAGCTCCTAATATAATCATAAATTCAAAAGCTCCTTGTATCTTCATCAATTCACCCACATAACATATATCCTACCATCTACTACTACCATTCTCCGTATGAATGACTTTTGATCAACTATCCCATAATGTCCTAATTTAATAAGGCTGTATCCATATCCTGATTTTTGCATTATTGTCCTGAAATTCTGAAAAGTGGAATCCGAATCCTCCAATATATGAATGGTATGTTGCATGTTGGATTCTTTTGATATATACTGACGAATATAAGATAAACTAGAATTAGATGAATATCCAAATTCCATATAAGTCGAGATAAGCATTATAAAAGCGATTGAAAATATGGACAATCCTATCAATCCATCTATGCTCTGAACTATACCCTTATACTTATGTATAATCATGATGCCCATCCTACCGATATTCTAAATTCTTTATATGGAAGCAAACTAGAATCTATTAATTTCCTAACATTCAATATCTTATTTTTATACGATCTTATCCCATAATGTTTGGAGATCGCTCCAATATACCCTAAAAATAATGATGATAAACTAATCGCAATAACTAACAGGATCATGACTTCAAAGGTTATCTGCCCCTTCAACCTAAACACCAAGTTCATATGTGCCATTATACAAATTAAGGAGCACGAGTTTCTCCATACCACCACTATTGCTGCATATTTCCTGATCCATCTTTATGTTGCTATTAAAATTGAATATCAAACCATCGAAATGCATTGCACTCCCATCAACTAAAGATTTGCATATAACCTTTGGGACAAATACAGTGAATTCCGATTTTGAATAACCAATGTTTGAATTTATCACAGATACAAATCCCTCGAGATAACTTCTTTGCATCATAGAATCTAATTGGGTTGTTTTCTGTGTATAAACTACCAAAGCTCCAGTTATCGCTAAAATTGAAAAAACAACATAAAACATAAATTCAAAAGATAACTGCCCTTTCATCATTTCACCATACTCGAAAGATTTGCTATCTCATTAGATAATGTCGCAGTTATATTTCCTGATCCGCTTATGAATGGATGCAATGCAATCCCTTTCAGCTGCATCATTATTGCTATTCCGATCACTATTACTATACTGACGGCTGACAACATCATTATGTACTCAAGAGACCCCTGAGCTTTTCGGTATCTGATAACCCTATACAATATCCGGGCTAATTTTATATATCTATTTTTCATTTAATTCACCTTA
The DNA here is from genome assembly GCA_964492665.1 of Microcaldota archaeon. Lineage (GTDB taxonomy): Archaea > Micrarchaeota > Micrarchaeia > Micrarchaeales > Micrarchaeaceae > JAJYXL01. Next base: position 3,763 of record CAZBLA010000023.1, on the reverse strand, counting down.
ACATAAAACCAGACGCCAAAATAACAATCCTCAAAACAGACAATGCAATGAAGCTAGTAATCCCTATATTAAAAAATTTAATCAGAATTTCTGATTTGGAATATCTGAAGTTTATATAATTTGCAAGAATGAGATATATTGATATGATAAGAAGTATGCTGTATACATCTGATTCATTAAGTTTAAATCCTGCAAATTTGATTACATTAAACCCAATACCCGCAAATACCGGAAAGAATACCATTGTGCCAAGATTTACAATAAGTGATCCATTCTTTACCATTCCATAATTCTTCAAATTATATCTATCCTGCTTTGAAAATATTTCCTTCAAACCGATCAAATCCTGATAAAGTCCATTTCTGGATCCAATATCTTTCTTAATTAATAAAGTCACCATCCCTAACCTTTCCGAATCAGACTCATTCATTATATCAAAAGAATCTATATCTCCTGACATTTGATATCTATCTATTGCCTTATTTATTCTATCATATATCAACCAATTCCTATTAACTGCCAAAGAAAATATTTCGATCGTGCTCCTGATTTTTGAATAATTTGTAAGCATAGAATCAACAAGAATCGTAGATTCTTTATCCACTTCATAGCTAATCTCCGATGTTTGCTGCTTCACATAAATATATATCAAAACATTTGCGATAAATAATAATAGCATATAAACTAGTCCGACCGTTAAAACAAGTACTATTGAAGCATACACCTCAAACGTAAATATATACTTAAGATAATCTCCTTTGTCAAACACTATAAACACCCTCCAATTTAGATCTTACAATTGCATATGCACCAGGAACTATTGTTACCAATCCGACTAATAAAGCAGAAATTGCGCCAACCCCAAAATTCATTATAGAATATCCAATAAATCCAAACAGAATGAATGACGGGAATACTGTTCCCATAACCATAGACATAGTAATATACCTCTGCACAGAACCAGAATCCCGTTCCATATCCTCCTCATATTCATGTATTAATCTCCTGTATTCAGCATAAATCTTTCCCGCTTTTGGCATTTCATAATCTGAACAGTCAAGATTTTTTATAAATCTTACAGTATTGCTTCTTGTTCCTTTCATCTTCCGGATTATACGCCTAACAGCATTGTCCACTGTCATTCCAGAGTTTATGTCTTTCATCAGCATAAATAAAATCTCATAACAACTTCCACTCCTCTCTATCCCTTCCATAGCTGCCGCTAGCGCATTTTTAAATCTTTTTCCGGAATCCACCTGCTTATAAAGGCTACCAGCAATACGTATCAAATCCTCCTTTTCAAGACGGAGCGACAACCCCTCAATATGCCTTCTATCAGATATAAAAATTAACAGAGACACTATCATAGATACAAGTAAAATTGGAATTATAACTAAGATAGACGGATATATATACATCTCAAACACCACAGGAATGACTCCAATAAGCATAGGAAAAAGATAACCTGGTTTCGCTCGGTTTCCCATCATCCGATCCCACCATATTTATCTATATACTCATCTTCTGCAATCTCAGTCGTTTCAATAATCTTAGATAAATACATTGTTCGTTTATTTATTTCTGCAACCGCCTTCTTTTTCGTTGTAAACTCTAAAGATGCAAATCTTTCGATCATCTTAGATTTCTGCAATTCTTCGATTATACATTTACCTTTCCAAAAAATCCTACTAGTCTCATATTCATTCATCTGGTTTGAAGTATCCGCATCCTTTCCCCATCTATATTCGACTATACTCTCAATTCTTCTCTCATCCCTTTCTTTTTTTAAAAATATTACCACATCTACCATACTTATTAAACTATCTTCCACATTCATTGGTTTTGTCTTCAACCGGGTTATGGCATCTTCTGCACTATTACTATGTATCGTAGTTATGAACGGTATCCCTATATTTGCACCAAACATCACTTCTTTCGCTTCTTTACCTCTCAACTCTCCGACAATAATCCTATCTGGTCTTAGATGTAAAGAATTTAAGACCTGTTTTTCTATAGAAGTATGACCCTTAAATGTCGATCCTTTAAGCCTAACCACATTGTAAAATTCCCCAAATCCTGATAATTCACTCACATCCTCTTCTATCGTTATAACCCTATCAAACCTAGGGATGAAAGAACAGATTGCTCTAAGTAAAGTTGTCTTTCCAGCTGCAGGAGCTCCAGCCAAAACAATATTTAATGACATGTCCAAGGCCATCCATACATATGCAAGTTCATTTGCAAGTAGATTATTGGATTCTACCAAACTTTTTATGCCTATATGTTTTTTTGGTTTCAATCGTATCGATGCCACTCCCCCATCTATAGAATAAGGTTTAGTTTGAGCATGGACCCTTGATCCATCTGCCATATGTGCATCTATTATTGGTGAATTTTCATTCAATTCTTTTTCCGTATCAGCTATCAATCGGTTTATCATAAATCTAAACTCTTCACCACCGCAGAACCGTAAGTTAGTTTTACAATATCCATACTCTGAATGGTATACATAAATATTGGATTCTGGAGAATTGACAATAATCTCTTCAATCCCATCACGGTTGTCCATTATTATACTAAATGGCCCCTGTTTTATGATGTCATGCGCGATCAAATAAGGAAGAGGACTTGCTGTATTTTTGACAAGGTTTGCAGCTATTCCTCTTACTGTATCGAACATAATACTATTGTTCTGGATACTAGATGAAGACAATGTATCAACAACTCTCTCTTTTACCAGACCCGCTTCTTCCATGTCCTTTTTTGTCAATTTAGGAGACATAAAAGAATATAAATACTCCTTTCCCCTCTTACCTATAACTATATCTCCGGATTTATATGCTATGCTCGTCGGAAAATCATCTGTTATACTAAATGTAAGATTCAAATGTTTACTCTCTACCTGTCCAATTCTATTCTCTGAAATCTTTAATATACCTCTTAATGACAACTAATCATCCATTTATCTTAATAAATATATATTACTAAAGTAAACATATAAATACTTTAGTATAATCCTATCAACTAACGGTTTGGAAGAAAAGATGCAGTATATTCCATAATCATGTATGATAATAAAATTTATAAACATTTACAAACAAACATATTTATGGTATTGAAAAGAGAAAAAAGAAAAGATGAGATATGGATGTTCAGAAAGATATTAAGTCGTCCTAACTATACGGTATTAAATCTCCTTTTAAAGAAATCTCCCAGAGTAACGAAAGAAATCTATTCCGTATTAGAAAAAGAATTTACACGGAAGACGCTTATCATAGCACTGAGAGAGCTTTCTTTGGATTTAAATGCTATACAACCTACACATATTAGGACATCAAACGGGTATGGTTTAGGATACAGTCTGAATCCAAAGCTTAAGGAAATAATAAAATCAGTCCAGAAATCTACAAAAATAATGGAATCAATAAGAGTTACATAACAACCTACGACCGTCCTTAAAAATCGCATCTGTCTTCCGATATTACAAGCATTTATGCAATTACATGCATACTTGAATCGTAATTATGATATCTTCTGTTGAATTTTTAATTTTAACAACCATATCCTGCCATAATAAAGAAAGTTATTAATACTCTCCTGTTTTCATATCTACTAAGCCCTAGTGGTGTAACGGCTAGCACGAAAGATTGTGGATCTTTAGACTCGGGTTCGACACTTATTTGCGAAAATCCCGGCTAGGGCCTATTAATTTATTCGTAAGGCAAGAATACCACGACTTTCAAGTCGTGGATGAATTGCATGT
>CAZBLA010000022.1:0-11322 GCA_964492665.1 Microcaldota archaeon | reverse complement strand
CCCAGCCTTATGATATTGATAGGTTATTCCGCCATCAAAAGCCGCTCGAACCTATCTTTATTGATTTTGAACTGAATATGAGTAAAATCAACTATAATCTTAGGCTGCATTATGATTATTACAAACATCAACTTGTCGATCTCAGCAGTGATATATCATATATCGGTAAAGTTACGGCAAAGATAGGCTATGAACTCAGCAAAGACAGCAATTTTGAAAAACAATCGGAACAGATAAATACGGAACTTGCTTTGCCGATATCAAAATCATTTAGCATGTCAACTACAAACGACTACGATATAATGAACCGTTTTTTTTCAAACAATCAATTTGATCTGGTTATAAAACAATCATGCTGGGGGGTAGATCTTTCGATGTTTACACGAGATATTCCTGCAGTACTTACCAATGGCAATAAAACAAAAGACAGCGGGTTTGTATTATCAATTACGTTGAGAGGGCTGGGAAATTTTGCTTATAAAGGATAAAAAAGCAGCCGCACTTCTATACAAAAAAAGTATGGATGCTCCAAAGCTTGTCGCAGCCGGCTCAGGACAAGCAGCTCAAAGAATTAGAGCCGTAGCGAGAGAGAATAATATACCTGTAATAGAAAACAGTGCCCTTGTCGAAGAACTTGTCAAACTTGATGTGAATATCCAAATACCACCCGATTTATACCAAGCTATAGCAAGGGTGCTGGTTTATCTCTATAAAATAGATGAAAAACTTGACCCTTCCGACGAATATGTTGAAAAGCAAAATGTTGAGTTTTGCAAGGGTTCAAGATAATACAGGCTGTTGATAAAGCCTCTTCTCTCTTAATAGTTCACCATCTAAGCAAAGACAGATTCATTCCACCCTCAGCTGCTGCCTCTGTTGATATTAGAAAGATCTACAGGTTAATGGATGTCCCTCTCCGTAGATCCGTTTATAAGATTTGCAGTGCCTAACTTAAAAGAAGAAAGCCCGCAGAATAAGGGTTTATTCAAATACATGGGCGAAGTCGGGACAACCAAGTTTATCTGCCGCTATGGAGCACAGCGGAATAATGGTTAAGGTTAAACGCCTTGTTATGTGCTTTCTATCCTCTTTATTGTTGCTTCATAGAAATCATTCGAGATAATTTCAGGCTCTCCAATTATCATCGTATGATATATTCTTTTCAAGAGTTTTGCAAAAAGTCTATTAATTGATTAGATTGAGACTTAGAATTGAAAAGTAATAGGACAGTAGAAATTATCTGTTCTAAAAGGCCATTGTCCATTGCAATATCATTGCCAAGTTTAGCAATAACAGCGGATTTAATACCGTTAATTAGTTTTGAATCCAGGACATTACGATCCGATAAAGATACAGGTGATAACATTGATTCATTGTAGGAAGAGATAGTAGAATCATGAGGCAGTGATAGTGTTTTATTGGCAATACAAGTAGGAGATATATCTGTCTCAAGCTTTTTTCCATGATCGCATATCCTCTTAACCTGGTTAATGTGCAATCCTACAGCAATGGCTTTCTCTCGAGCTATATCTGTTAGTACCGTATCATCATCTATCTCTATTTCAACCATACCTTTTGAATGCATATTACTGATATCTTGTTCAGTATAAAATGTTTTCATGGTATATTCTCCTTTTTTAAATTATAATTATATTGTTATCGTCATTGAATAATAGTTGTGATACGGTATATTTGGACTTATTATTCCTTTCCTTCGATATTTCCAATTGCTGCTATAGCTGCCGCTTTAGCTGTGGACATTTCAGACTCCGTCCCACCCAGCCACATTCGGCCGTAACGACCTACACCGGAAACATGAATCAATTTGATATTTGCCCTTTTTTCAGCCTCATTCGCAGCAAGGTTTATATAAGCTGCAGGAGCTATTTCAAGAACTAAAAGAGTATCACTTGCAAGCAGCATGCTTCCTCTACGAAAACGATTAAGTAGTTGAGCTTGGTAGGGGTCAACGTTAGTTATAAATTGAGCTGAAGTGACTTTAGGTTTTACCCTATCTGTTTCTTTTAATTGAAGGCGATTCAGCACAGTACGCCCGGTTTCCAGCACAGCTTCCTGTGATTGTGAGTGAACTTCAAACATGCCGAACTCACGCTCAACAATCTGAGCACCTGGTCTAGCCTCAGTGGCCTTTAAAGCAATATCTACTAAATTAAAAACATCACTGCCGGGGGCAACTTCTATGTATAGAGAGGCCATACCCTGTACTAGTAAATCACCTTGGGTAACGGTCCCTATGAAAGAAGAATACTGCGGCTGGGTTCGATCTAAATAGCAATATGCCCGTAATTGAAAAGGGTGTGAATTATTAACCATATATATTCCTCCTCTTGATAATAATTTATATATCTACTCTTTGCTCGCAATATGTACTATTGCTACACTAAATTAGCCGTATTCCTTCATGTACAATTTTGTTCAAATTCAGTAATGCAGCTGGCGGCTCAAGTTATCATATCGCTTGATCCTCATAATTTTAATGTAACTTTAATCTTATGTCTAATAGGATGCTTTATCATTATTTGCATTAAACATTGCTACACCTAATGGTGTAATAAACAATGGATAAGCGGGTATAATAGTCGTTATGCCTGTTACCTTCTGGATCACTTTACCTATGCCAATGAAACAAGATGTACCACCTACCAAATATATGGTACTAACATCTTGGTCCAATAAGTGGTTTGCAACGATAGTACCTATCTTTTCCATTACCGGCTTCACAAGAGGATAAATCTTGCTATGCTGTTTTGGATCTTTTTTTAGAAGCTCTGCTTTTTCAAACTCTATGTTCAATGCTCCGGCAATAACCAAAGAAAAATGCGTACCTCCCGTAGGCTCATCTGCAGTATACACAACATGTCCATCATTGACAACAGCAATACCGGTAGTACCTCCTCCAATATCAACTATTGCCCCATTTTTTATTTGTAATACGAGGTTAGCCGCTGTAGGCTCATTAATGGACTGATCGCATTCAAAACCTGCACAATTTACAACATATTGTTTAGCTTTGATTTCAGTCAACAATACGCCGGGAGGATAAGCGGTAGCAGCCGAACTAAGCTTAAAACCCAATCTATTTTCGGCTATATGTTTTAGTTTCTGCACCATGCTTATTGCTTTTTGTGAATCGACCACTAAACCATCACGTACAAACTGAGCAAAACGGTATTCGCCGGTCATAGGTTGCATACGCTCATCAAGTACAATTAAAACGGTATATGCCGTTCCTATATCAATGCCAACATGAACTCGGTTTTGAAGCTTGTCAGAGGATAAGCCACGGCTGTACAATGCAAGAGGGTTGGTTAAAATTTTACTGTCGCAATAGTTAGAATTATCGGATAGCTGCTGAGGCATAGAAATATTATCATGGTCATTATGCATAACTGCCGCGACCTTTGCCAATAATGCATTAAGTTTCGGATTCATACTTACTCATAATAATAACCGCGTGATAAGTTTATCGTATAGCACAAACATCATTGCGGCGATTCAAAATATTCAATAGCTGTCTACTGCTTATGTATTAACATTATATACAGCTTTTTAAATACTAACCAAAACTATAATCATCTTCAGGATTCCCATTCAGCTGGAAAGGTAACATAGAAAGTTTTAGCATAGCTTGGTGAACCAAAAAAAATACTATTTCCTTTAGGGATATAGATCACATCCCCCTTATTGCCTATAATATTTCGGCCTTCGGTCCGTATTTCAAGTTGACCATCAATAACCAGGTCAATTTCATAGTAATCAAGAGTCCAGGGAAAGAATCCTTTATTCCACGTCATAAATCCAGCTGCCATTGGTGATCTGTTAGCCGCAGTAATTATATCAGACAGTTGTATGTTCATCTCCGGATGACCCACATCGTAGGCAAAAGGCTTTAGGCGGATAGAATTTGATTTAATTAAAATAATAGGTGTACCCGGAGCTGTACTCCGACCTATTAAGGGTGGCAGCGAAACACAGCCAGGTATATCCCCCTTCCTATGAATTTGAATACCTACTTCATGGGCTATATCTAAAGCTTCAGGAGTAATTATATCAGTAGAAGCAAGCAGCAAATATCGGCATCCATCTTTTTCTGCCAAACTACGTATATCCGCTGCTGAGAAAAAGCGCCTCATAATTATTATCTTTAGGCTTTAACCTTCTGATTAATGCTCATCATAACTTCCTTTGGTTTTATGAGGTAATATCATCTCCACGTCAGAATGAGGGCGTGGTATAACATGAACTGAAACCAGTTCGCCTACGCGTTTAGCTGCTGCAGCTCCGGCATCTGTGGCAGCCTTGACTGCGCCTACATCGCCCCTTACCATAACAGTTACATAACCACCTCCGGTATACTCACTGCCAATTAAACGTACGTTCGCTGATTTTACCATGGCATCGGAAGCCTCAATAGCAGCAACTAATCCTTTCGTTTCAATCATTCCCAGTGCAATCATTTGAATATCCATGTATTCCTCCTTCTGTTTCGTATATTTTTTAGCATACTCGCTTGGTTTCTCAAGCTGATTCTCCTCCGCTCTTTTATGCATAGCCGTTGCATCAGATTTGGCTTCAACTTTTTTACGATTAGGCCTTGTCTCATTCACCTTATTATGTCCGGATAAAGCGTTATCAAGGTTGACCTTTTCAGATGCGTTCATTTATTATCACTCCTCTTTATAGAATTGATATTAGCTTTTCTGCGGAGCACTTCCTCAACCACAGCTTTGACAACAACTTTGATCTGTTCTATATTTAGGTTACCATCACCACTAAAAGTATCATTAGAGGAATTCGTTTGAGGTTTTGTATCTATAACGGCTAATTTGGGTGGTGCCTTTGTTTCATAAGCAATTCGCTTAATGTTCAATAAGTGCGTTGTTGTAATATTATCGCCGGTTATCGAATGACCGATTCCCCCTGAACCCAGTGTTAATGAAGGTGAAAGGCTTGTTGTGCCTCCAACTGCGCCCAAGGAACCCATTGTGTTAACTAAAATGCGGAACACCGGTATTTTTAAACCGAAATTCATAATTATATTCTTATCAGTTGCATGAATAATCATGGTATGACCTCGGCCGCCAAAGTTAACCAGTTTCATACAGCATTCTATACCTGATTCCCAACCGTCAACTTCATACCATCCCAGCACAGTAGTTAATTTTTCACGCGAGAGTGGCTCCTCTTTACCTACTTTGTTTAATGGAACAACCAAAATACGAGTACCGGCAGGTACCTGAATATCAGCCATTTGAGATAGAGATTCAGGAGTCTGTCCTACACTATATCGATTTATAACTCCTTTTGGTGAAAAAAGAACATTGGCTAAAGCAGTTTTTTGCTTTAGATTTACAAAATAAGCTCCTATATGTTCCATCTCTGACCGTAATTTGGAGGCTATAAGCTTATCTACTACTATGGATTGTTCCGTGGCACAGATAAGTGAATTATCAAAAGCCTTGCTGGAAACAATATCATGGGCAGCCTTCTTGATATCGGCGCTTCCATCCACATAGCAGGGTGCATTGCCTGGCCCCACCCCGTAGGCCGGTTTGCCAACACTGTGCGCAGCTCTAACCATTGCTGAACCACCTGTTGCGAGAATAACCGATATCCTTCGATGCCCTATTAGTTCCTGTGTGCCTGCAAGTGAAACCTTTGACATGCAACTAACCAGACCATGCGGCATGCCTGCAGCCTCTCCTGCTTTAGACATAATTTTAGCCGTTTCAAGAGAACAATGATATGCCGCTGGGTGCGGAGCTACAACAATACCGTTACGACTCTTAACCGAAATCAAAATTTTATACATTGTGGTAGATGTAGGATTAGTACTTGGTGTAAGTGCTGCCACAACTCCCATTGGCCATCCGATCTCTACTATATGTTTTACCCGATCTTCTCGTATAATGCCAACAGTTTTGATATCCTTGATTGATTCCCATAAATTGCGGCTTCCCAGCTGATTCTTCAACATCTTATGCAGGGCAATACCGTATCCGGTTTCATCCTTAGCCATTTCCCCTAACCGTCTTGACTCATTATAGGCAGCATCGGCCATGGCAGCGCATACATTATCAACCTGTTCTTGGTTAAAAGCAATAAATTGCTGCTGAGCTTTATAACAAGCTTCGGATAGCCGACGTGCTTCCTGAATCGACTGCAAATCTAAATCATAGTTATTATCCATATCAAGCTCCTTCTTAAAAATACTCTACAACTTTATAGGATTACTAACAACTTCCAGAACGGCTTCGCTGAAAGCAGCGCAAGCTGCCTTACAATCACTTTGCGTACCTGAAAATAATCCACCCGAGAAGTTAGTTTCCGACGGAGGCTCCCACCAAACCATTATTTTAACATCGGCAGCTTTTAATGCCTTGTCAATTCCATAAGTAGCTTCCAACGGACAAGCAACGAGATATGCTAATGGCTCACCTATAGAAATACCGGCCACTTTGGAAAGATAAGAGCCGGTGCTAGAAATATTATGTGGAAAAAATACATCTTTGCCATCATCATCAGCAGAATAGAACCATGCTTCATTCTCGCAATAACTAATGGTAGCATTTAATGCGGATTCTACTTCAACCGGATTGGGTCCCGCAAAAATACCGATTATTTCGCCGGATAATGGGCCCGAAGCATTAGTCGATCCAGCATAGAAAGATTTAGCATAAACCACTTCTACATCTGCCATTTTAGTGCCTTCATCAAGTGCCACATAAAGAGAGTCATCAATATTACAGGTTATCAACCCTAAGCTTCTTTGGTTAGACCGCAAATTTAATTTTTCGGCAAAACCGCGGTTTACATTGGGGATAATTCTAACAGATAATATTTTTGGAACAATCGGATCCATTACTGACATACTAATTCCACTCCATTTTATTTGCCCTCTGCTTTCAATTCAACTCCGCTTGTATGAGACTCAATCATTCTCTGTGCAAGTCGAACCGCAGATGCTCCTGCTTCTAAGGGATTGAATCCACCTTCATAAATATTACAAATAACATTGCGATCGGCGTCAGTTGAGTTCGGCTGAGGATGATATCCCATGTAAATACTCATACTTTCAGCCCGAGCAAGACCAGGTCTCTCGCCTATAAGTATAACACATACTTTGGCATCAATTATACTGTTAACATCATTTAATAAGCCCACCCGAGCATTCTTAACGAAGAATGGCGTTCCCATTGATAATCCGGCTGTTTTGAATCCCTGTTCCATAACAGGCATAATCTTGGGAAGGTTACTGTCAATTGCGGCTCCGCTCAGCCCGTCACCGACAAAAATTTGTACATCGGGTTTTTTTATACACCGTTCATTAATTATGCGCTTAGCCTCATCAGTTAACTTACGTCCTAAGTCAGGTCTTTTTAAGTATTCCTTACGACTTATGCTAGCCTGGCTTTTAACCGAAAATAGTCCTAACTTCGTTAGCATTTGTGAATCAACTATATGCATCAGTGCATCCTGGGTGACCGCATGATCAGCCCTGAATAGCAGCATAGCAGCAGTGCGAGGGCGAGGCCCAGCCCTTCCCACTCCGATACGATATGGAGTTGATGCCATTAATGCCTGCAAGCCTTCAGGATTAGGCGGATGATCTATACCCGAAGCATGACGCGATTCAGGAACGGTAGGATCTGGAAGGTCAATTTTAAATGCCTCTGCCTTACTATCATAATCTGTGGCCACGGAAGTCTCAGGCTGATCATATATGTCTTCGCTGCGCTGTTTATCGATTTCATCTAAGACTGTTTGTACAATACTGAGAATATCATTTTTTTCAATCATTACTATCCTTTTCAGCTAAATTAGGAACCTTTTTTGCGGATGAAGCTGTATTGTACTGAAAATTGAAACTCCGCGTCATTCTATTTACTCAGGAAAAATGATGGATCGCCTGCTTTTTCGGTCAGTACGCCATTTTTTATAAGTCCTAACTCTTCCAGCCATAACTCAAATTCGGGCAATGGTTTCAAATTCAATGTTTGACGCAACGATGGTGTATCATGGTAGCTTGTACATTGATAAGCCAACATTATATCATCACCCATAGGTACGGCCATAAAATAGTTGCAGCCGGCGGCAGAGAGCAATACGGCCAAGTTTTCAATATCATTTTGGTTAGTACGAGCATGATTGGTGTAGCAAGCATCGCAACCCATAGGGATACCAGCTAATTTACCCATGAAGTGATCTTCTAAACCGGCACGTATAATTTGAACGGCATCATACAGGTACTCAGGACCAATGAAACCAACAACTGAATTCACCTGATAAGGTTTCCAGCGCTTAGCTAACATATAGATTCTGGCTTCTAGAGTGAGTTGGTCCCAGCCATTGTTTGCATTGGCCGACAAAGCTGATCCTTCACCGGTTTCAAAATACATATAGTTAGGGCCTTCCGGCCAGCAATATTTCCGCGCCATCTTATATGCTTCGTCCATCATACCGACATCAATACCAAAGCTTTCATTTGCCTTTTGCGATCCGGCCAAACTTTGAAAAACTAAGCCTACAGGTGCCCCTGATTCCATAGCTTTCATTTGTGTAGTTACATGAGCTAATACACAGTTCTGGGTAGGGATTCCCCATGTTTGAATAACATTATAAGTCATATCAAGCAGTTTCATAACACTTGCCAAGCTATCATTGGCAGGATTAATGCCTATAACACTATCACCTGCTCCATAAGAAAGTCCCTCGTAGATTTCAGCCCGGATGCCCTCAATACTATCGGTGGGATGATTCGGCTGCAAACGGCTTGCTAATGTTCCGGGCAGGCCAGAGGTATTAACACAATGCGACGAAACTCTAATTCTGATAGCTCCGTAAATTAGGTCGAGGTTAGACATCAACTTTGTGACTGCCGATATTATTTCCCCTGTGATACCATTGCTGATTCGTCTAATCATGGCAGGTGTGGTTTGATCGGAAAGTATCCATTCTCTAAAACTTCCAACCGTCCAACTTTTAATTTCGTTATATATAGTTTCGTTAACTGCATCATCAATAACACGCGTGACATCGTCTTTTTCGTATGATACGGCAGGGTTGTCCCTTAAAACTCCTAAAGTAACTTCAGACAAAACATATTTGGCTGCCACTCTCTCCGCATCAGATACAGCAGCAATGCCGGCCAATTCATCACCGGATTTTGGCTCATTAGCCTTACTCATAAGCTCTCTAATATCTCGGAATTCATACATTTTGCCAAAAAGCCTAGTCCGCAACAGCATAAATTACCCCTTTCTCCTCCCCCATAAATTCAACACTTTTTCATTATTTGAAAATGACACAAAAATAAGTGTTTCTATATTATATAGCATGCTAAAAATAAAACAAGAATTAATACCGACTGTAGAATGATCTATATAAGAGTTCAATGGTAAAATACCAATGTTTTTATAGCTAAAGGTACCATCGTTCCATCTAATATAGGTCGTCCAATGTCAATATAGTCACCTTCCTTCAAATCAACTTGATCTATAATTACTAAAGACAGATTAGGCATCACTCCATGTATTGTCTGACCAAGCACACGCGCATAATCACTATTAATGATAACAACCATCGGCTGGCCACCCAAAAGATGCAGTAGTGCGAAATCCGCCAAACCGTTTGCCAGCTCACAAATAGACGTATAATTAAGGCCTTCAGGTAAATTTAAGGCTATTGCAAATTTATTATCATTCAAAGCAACATCCCATAAAGCGGCCGCATCCTGCGCAGCTTTTTTTACCTGATGCCGAGATGGTAGAGTGGCAGGCAAGTGAAGACGTAAAACTGGCACATTTCTAATCGGTAAAATATTTTTTTCAGCCCATATGGTATTACCACTTAAAGTTACCGTTTGAGAATTAGCTCCCATTACCGTAGCCTGCATGGTTTCACTTGGACGTTCAATATCATAACTCTTGATGATTGAGTTCAAACGAAGTGACTCAGCTAATAGCGGTCCTACATCACCATAAACAGTCGCATCGCTGATAGAATTAATAGGTATTGGCTCATAAAAACAGTATCCAACACCTCCCGACAGAAAGAGTTTGCTCCCTTTACCGGAAATCGGCAAAGGGTCGGTTAACATCAGCTGATCAGATAGAGGCGTAACTTTCCCTTCAATCAAGTCAACTGTTAAGTCAGCCATACATTCCGTAAAAGACCGCAATTGATCTAAATTTATTTTGCTACCGACCACTAAAGGTAATCCAAGATAATTGACAATGGTTTTAGCCGGATCGGAAATATTTTCAATTTCAGCAGTACGCTGATTGATTGTCATAATGCGACCTCCATAGTTCATAGCTGCCGTTGCTACCATTCCACCTTGGCGAAATATGGAAACATTGGCTGAACCTCCGCCTATATCTACACAGGTAGCAGTAGTATAATGATCACTTGAAAAAGCAGCTGCACCTGAACCTAACCCTGATATCATGGCTTCTAAATGAGGACCAGCTACCGTGACTACAAAATCACCTGCTAAAGTAGAAATAGCATCCAAGACCGCATCTGCATTAAGTTTTTTAGCAGTTTCGCCTGTAATAATAACAGCTCCCGTCTCTACCTGATCAGGTGCAATGCCTGCATTTAAATATTCTTGCCGAATAATTTTTTTCAAAGCAACGGCGTTAATTTCTTCTGCCCCGATTAAAGGAGTAAAGTGCACCTTGCTTCGGTAGATAATCTTTTTATCAATTATATTAGTTAGTCTATAGTGATTCAATGGTAATTTGCCAAGAGGAAATCCTGTTTGTGCGGCTCCGGATATAGTCAATTTAGAAAAGACAACTTGTGTTGTGGTTGTACCCACATCAATACCAACGCTTAGCATTTCATGAGTATTATAGCTCATATATTTACAACTGCCACAATTACACTCCTTTACGGAATGTTATCTCTCTATTGAGCTGTATAGTTTCGATAATACCCACAATAAGGCTATCAACGGGTTGGCCGCGAGTGAAATTAGTCTGGCGTGCAGCAGAGCCTTCAACTACCAAAACTAAATCACCCTCACCGGCATCGACTACATCAATAGCAACTCTGGGCATACCGGTAGGTTTACCATTGGCATCTGTTTCTCGAACAACCAGTAATTTGCTGCCTATTAATGCCTTATGTTTTATTGTCGAAACGACTAAACCTACAACCCTTGCAATCAACATAGCATACAACCTTTCATATACAAATCCTATAATTCTTTAGTTTTTTAACAAGTACGGCGTGCAGCCAATTGCGTTCAGCGGATGCCGGCTTCAGAACGTACTTTGAGGGCAAAGGCTTCCT
>CAZBLA010000021.1:0-11878 GCA_964492665.1 Microcaldota archaeon | reverse complement strand
ACATGCAATTCATCCACGACTTGAAAGTCGCGGTATTCTTGCCCTACGAATAAAAATGATTTATATATGTTCCTTACATAATTAAATTGTAGTCTTATGGATTTTATTTACTTTCGTTTAATCAGTATAATAGTCATAGCATTTGTGTACATGTTGTTTGATGTGTTTAACAAGAGGAATGTACCTTCTTTATTTGCTTATGCGACTCTTGCTTATGGTATTGTCTTAACCATATTGTATTTAGATGTGTATAAGATAGCAGTTAGCTCAATGATTGCTATCGCAATTTTGGCGCTAGGATATGTTATTTATAAGTACGGACAGCTCGGTGCAGCAGATGTGATAGAGCTAGCTGCTTTATCCTTAATACTCCCAATTCAGAATATACCTATATTCAACCATGTTGCAACAATAGGTTTTCCGTTTGTGGTATCTGTAATAATAAACAGCGGAATTGCGGCTCTGATCATAGTCCCTCTTTATTATATCCCTTTAGCCAGATCAAAATTCAAAGGAAAACTTCTGGAAAAGATTAGAAAAGGAGATGGTTACAAAGGACTTATAATCATAGTCACATATTCAATATTTGCGATGTTCCTGATATTTAAGGGTGTTGGATTTGTTGGTATAATAATTATAATGTTGATCCTTGTAGGGGCAGCAGCAATGTTGTTGTTCCAAAGACCGATAACTATGTCCATGGTAGATGAGGTAGCATTCAGGAATATAGAGGAAGAGGATATAATAGCATTGAATCTTATTGATAAAAAAGAATTTGAAAAAATAAAGATCAAAATTCCGGATTTTGGAGGGCTCGTGACAAAAAGACTTTTGTCTGAATTGAAAAAGAAATTTCCTAACAAGAAATTCCCGGTTTATAAGAGAGCAGTTCCATTTGCTCTAGCAATATTTATTGGAAGTATTACTGCAATAGTCATGGGGAATTTCATATTGTATGTGATGCCTTAGCTTTGATGGATTAATGATTATAGTAATATGTATACTGTATTGATGTAAACAGGGTAAAGGACATAAACTCATTCGTAAGAAGGTATTCCTTCAATTATTCCGTATGCAAATATTCTAGGAGTCTTTCCTCTCAGTAATAGTATCTCGTCATCATTTTCCAATGGAATAGGACGCTCAGATTTTAGATGTATGATGGTGCCGTCAAAAGATACAACATTAACCATTGTATGGGAAAAATTGGAGACTATAGAATAATTTGATCCGTTTTTTATTTCTTCCTTCGCGAATTCAGTTAACCTTATTTTTGCGTGTATGTCGGATGACGGTTTTATTCTTGTCCGAGTTAATATGTCGCCTTTCCAGACTTCGGTTGATATGGCTCCTTTTATAGCTAGACCCACACGTGTACCGGAATCTGCGGATTCTATGCTTATGTCATTTGATTGTATAGAACGTATGGTCACCTCTTTTCCTGAACTCAGATACAGCTTGTCATGTACGGAAACCTTTCCACGAACAACTATACCCAACAATACCGTGCCTATCCCTTTCACTATGAATGATTTGTCTATGTTTACTTTAGGATCATCAGTCTGTGGAACGGATTTATATTTGATTATTTCATTTATTACATCGCTCCTATCGCAGAAGGACAATTGACTGAATTTTATCCCTCTCAGAACCGTTTCAGTATCATTGTCTTTAGTAATTAGGGTCTTTTTGTCAAGAAGTGCGCTGGCAGCGATAATCTCTCCAAACAACCTGTCTATTTTATGAGTACCTATTAAAATCTGTTCCGATATTAACATAGATTGCGCTGCTGCGTATATCTTATCCTCTATCGAAACAGGAGTGAGTATTGTTATGCGTTCTCCAAAATATGTTCCGTTATAGTATACTATACTATTCTCGCTTCCTTTCTTGCCTATAGATCCGGCAAGTTCATCATCAAGCAGTATTGCAATAATATGGTTCATCACATCATCATTCAGTAGTGTAAATTTTTCTCGACGGTATGTTGTGGGATTCTTTTGCGAATGCGATGATCGCATGGATGCAGAGGATCTGTTTTATTGGTTTTCTGGCAACTGCCCAGGTTTGGTCTTGCAAAATCTCCGGGCGTAACTTTCCCTCTGATCGAAGGCAGATTTATTGAATATGTTGATATAAACTTATATATATGATACTTAACTTTTATCTCACCTTCAAGGAGAATGGAATTTTCTGCTAAAGATTATTAAATGAATATGTAAACATTAGGGATATAACATACTTATATTTTTAACAAAACTATATATATTTAATTTTAATATATTTAGTTTATTTAGCTTGAATGATTGAGTTGATTGCATGGGTGAAACAGAAATAAAAGAAATTAATTTTGATACTGCATTAGATGTAAGCAAAAAAAATGGTTCTAAATTAGTATGGTTGGGTGCTGAACCGGTCAAGTATATATCCGATTTATTGGGAATTGGAAAGGAATATATTTCTAAGGAAGATCCGGAAGAGATAATTTATAGGGACTCTAGCAAGCTCAAGAAACTTGATGGATGTGTTCTTATCTGTTATCATGGCAACACTTCGGGTTTCATATCCAGATTTTTGAAAAAACAACATTCTATAGAAACATATAACCTTAAAGGAGGAATTACAGCAATTGTTGGAGAAATTTTATGATTTTTGAGTATGATCTCTTTTTTGTTTTTACTGTTATAACAATTAGTAGAACATAAGGCTTATAAAATGTATCTTGTATTTTAATGTTATAACATTAATATACAATAAGTGAGTCTGTGATTGGAAAAATTAAGCGTAAATATACAACAATAACTATACCGGTAACTTTATTCAAAAAATTGAAAGTGGAGATAGAGGATACGGGATTCTCTTCTGTATCTGATTATGTAACTTATATACTTAGAGAGACCATTGTCGACATAAAAAATTCTAAATCGAAAAGAAAGGAATCGGAAGGTAACAACGCAATAGTAGGCAAACTAAGAGCATTGGGTTATGTGGATTGATATAGTGGAATTGTATGTTGTGCTGTGATAAAAATGAAAGAAGGAATGAATGAACTTCAGGATATGATATGGGAAAATCCAGTAGAAGAAAACTGGAAGAAAGTAGTGGTTGCGCTTAAAAGGAATTCTGCTAGATATTATAGTGTCGACTATCCGCATGGAGGAATAAAAGAGTCTAAGGATCTTACTAAGTTTTTTGTTGAAGTGTATGATGATAAAGTAGACAGAATAGTTAAATTGCCTCTGTTCAGGAAGGAAGGGAGACAATTGATTGGATCATTGGAATTTCTCAAATGGCTTAAACAGAAACCATTGAAGAAAAGATAGGTGTTAATGAATGATAAAACAGGATATAGGAGAACTAGAAGAAAAGAGTGTATACATAATAAGGGAAGCAAAAACAAGATTTAAGAAAGTTGCAGCATTATGGAGCATGGGAAAGGATTCCACTGCCATGTTGGGAATAGTCAGAAAAGCCTTTTTGGGCAAGGTACCTTTTCCTGTTATACATATAGACAATGGGATAGATTTTCCAGAAAGTTATAAGTTTAGAGAGGATCTCTCCAACAAATGGGGCATGGAAGTAATAGTAGCGAAGAGCAAGATAAAGCCGGAGATGTCTGGATATAGCTGTTGCGGTTCGAACAAATCCGATACGCTCAAGAAGGTGATTGCTGAATATGGATTTGATGCATTGATAGTGTCAATTAGGAGGGATGAGCATGCGATAAGGGCCAAAGAGCGTTATATTAGTGCTAGAGACAAAGATTTCAAATGGGATTATAAAAATCAACCGGCAGAAGTATGGAACAATTATTCATCGAAGATAGACAGGAAAGGCCATTTAAGGATACATCCGATCCTGGATTGGAATGAGATAGATATATGGAGTTATATAAAAAAGAACAAGATACCCATAAATCCACTTTATTTTTCAAACAATGGATATAGATATAGAAGCATAGGATGTACCCATTGTACTGTCCCAATAAAATCGAATACTAAAGATGTTAACTCCATAATAAAGGAACTTGAGAAAACCACAGTAGAAGAAAGATCAGGACGGGAGCAGGATAAGGAAAAAGAATACATAATGGAGAAGTTGAGGGCGCTCGGATATATGTGATCAAAATGTTGATAAATGAAGTTACAGTGCTTGGAGATAAAGACCATGGAAAATCAACACTTATCGGAAACATGTTGATACTTACAGAATCAGCTAGCGAAGATAGGATAAAAAATGCAAAAAGGGCGAGCAGACAACTTGGCAGAAAGTTTGAGCCTGGTTTCCTCTTGGATAGTTTCAGAGAGGAAAGAGAAGGAGCACTTACAATAGATACGACACGTGCACAGATAAAATATAAGGAAACTGCTTTTGAATTTATAGATGTTCCTGGACATGAAGAGCTGATAAAAAATATGATAAGTGGTGCATCAAACGCAGACTTCGCTATTTTATTAATATCTGTAAAGGATAAAGAGGGAGTAGAAGACCAAACAAAACGGCATTTGTTCCTAGCCAAGATGATGGGATTAAGAAATATAGTTGTATGTGTCAACAAAATGGATACAGTACATTATAGTAGGAGTGTATTCTTAGGAGTATCTTTGGAATTGGAAGCGTTTCTTTTGGGAATAGGTGTCAAAAAGAGCGGAATATTTTTTGTGCCTATATCAGCATATATGTCAGAGAACATATTAAAAAAATCAAAAAAGATGGCATGGTATAAAGGAGAAAGTCTTCTGGATATTCTTGTAAAGATGTCAAAAAATAAAAAACGCAAAGACAATAAAGATTTGAGAATATTCTTTCAGGGAAGCATAGAGGCTGACGGAAAAAAATTATATATTGGAAGAATCCTAAATGGAAGGATTAAAGAAAATATGAAGATAGCAGTTGTGCCGTCGGGGAATAGATTCAAAGTAACGTCTCTGTTTGTCAAAGGTGTAAGGAGATCAATAGCTAAATCAGGAGATAATGTGGCATTGGAAATTAGAGGATTTGAGGGATTGGAGTATAGAGGAATGATTGGTTGTAATATTGAAAATGTGATACAAGGGATGTCCGAAATAACTTCTACCATATTTATCACAGATGATATAAACAAAAATCTTAATATAAGTTTCAATGGTGTTGATTATCCCTGCACAATAAAAGTGTTGAATGGGATAGACACATCAACAGGAAAAGCAACTGGTTTGAAAATTATAAAACCATTAGAAGCTGCAAAAGTGGTAATAAAATTAAAAAAGAAGATCTATTTTGAACCTTTTGGTGTTCTGAAGGAGTTGGGAAGATTTACAATATACAAAGATGGTACCTTTGTAGGGATAGGTGTTATAGATTGACGATTCTTAAGAAAGGTTTGAATTGTAAAAAGATGTATATTATAGGTATAGATTCTGCACCGTTATGGATAATAAAGGATAGATATAAAAAATGGAATTTGAAAGGATTCAGAGAAATGGAAGAGAGGGGTATTATCATGAATATGGAATCAACCCTTCCACCGATGACAGGTCCAGCATGGCCGAGCATTTATACTGGATTCAGACCTGGTGATCATGGAGTTCCAGATTTTTTTACGATGCAACCGAATTATACCAAAGAAGTAGTTCTTTATGATCCTTCCATAAAAGAACCGTTTTGGGAGCAGTTGGCTAGGGAAGGGAATAGATGCTTGATAATGACTCCTGCAATTATGGTTAAGCTACCCTTAAATAAAAATATCGATATGGTGACTGGTTTTCCTTTACCTGCAAGATTTAGCTCAGATAAGATAAAAAAATTGTCTAAAAAGTATGGATTTTCTGGAGAACCAAATATAGAGAATGGGATAAAAACGGGCAAGATTAGTCTATCCGAAGCTTCATCAATATATGTGAGGAGCATAGAGAAGAGGGCAGAGTTCAGTAAAGAACTTATAAAGAATGGACGATATGATCTTGCGTTTGTATGTTTTACTGAAACAGACAGAATTCAGCATTTTTCATTAAACACAAAAGAATGGGAGGAATATGTGATGCCGCTGTATCAGGCAATATCAAAATTTATAGAATGGACAATCAAACGGGCAAAGAATGAAGGAGCAAGAGTGATGATTGTATCTGACCATGGCGCACAGCCGATAAAAAAGAAATTCCTAATGAATGGTTGGTTGATAAATGAAGGTTATGCTAGATTGAAGGAAAATGGAAATGATGAAAATGGAAGTAGCAGGAGAGCAAAACAGATCAGATATAGGATTAGGGAGAAATTGATTAGAAGCAGATTGAGAAAAATGTATGATAGATTGCCTGCTGCAGGAAAAAGCGCTATCAAGAAGGTTCTGGCCACGAGTTTTTCTAGCATTTCCGGGGAGGAATATACGCGTATACATGATTTTGATTTTGATATGCGGTATACTGCTGCATTCAGCACAATATCTAATGGACCCGTATCGACCATATACATAAATGATTCCAGATTTAAAGAAGGTATGATAAAAGATAGAGAAAAATATAAATTAAAGAAACGTATTATGAAAAAACTGTCAGAAGTCAGAGATGAGGATGGAAAGAGGATAATAACTAATATTATGGATGCGAAACCGTACTACGGAGGTACTGGCCTATTTATTGCACCGGATATATTTGTTGAAGCAAAACCCGGATATTTTATAGATGTGTTCGGATACTTTAGGAATGGGGATCTTTTTGCTCATCCAGAAATGGCGAAGAGCGGTGACCATATCAGAAATGGCATCTTTGGAATTGTTGATTATGGAAGCGAGCTCGATTACTCCAAAATATCCAAGAAAAAGCTGTATGTGTATAATATAAATCCAACAATAATAGGATATTTTGGTTATAGGGTATATAATGACAGACGTTACAAAAGAATTATTTAGCGTATGATCAAATAAGAAGTTTATGAGGATATTGAAGGTGAATTTTTTATGAAAGTTGCACTTTGCGGTATGAAAGGCGATTTTGTACGTGTGAGTGGGGAAGGTATACGCAGATATATGTATGAGTTGTATACCAACCTTATCAATATTATCGATACGGAAGATGAGGTGGATAAAGTAGAATCCAATATGAATGCAATATTTGGAACATTGCAATCAGGACTATTTAAATTATTTCGAAATAAATTTTCCAAATATGACATAATACATAATTTGTATTTTGAGCCATTATATAGGATAAACAATACGAAATCAATATTGTTGCACACATTCCATGATTTTCAGCCGATATTGGCTCCTGAACTCAATTCCGATAAAGTCGGTCTGAGCAATAGGATTTGGTTGAACGAAGTTATTATAAAAGGCCTGAAGATTGGATTAAAATCTGATTATGCTATAGCGGTATCTTCGCTTACCAAAGAAGATGCAATAGAAATGGGATATAATAAAAATAGGATATTTGTAGTGAATAATGGATTGGATGATAGGTATACAAATGTACAAATCAAAAAGAAAACTGATAGGAGATTTAGAGTTGGTTATCTCGGTGCGTTCAGAGCAAGAAAGAATTTTGGATTTGCATTTGACGCATTCAGATTAATAGATGACAAAGATATGTTATTTGATGTTTTTGGTGATGAAAGGTATCAATATAATTTATTTTCTGAGAAGGCCAAAAAAGATAAGCGTATAAGATTTATGGGATTTGCACCTCATGATAGATTAGTAGATATTTACGATTCTTTTGATGTGTTTGTATTCCCGAGTTTATATGAAGGATTTGGCATACCCATAATAGAAGCGCAGGCTCGTGGTGTTCCCGTAATAATTTATAAAAATGGAAAGATTCCGGAAGAGGTTAGAAAATATTGTTTTGAAGCAAGAGATTCAGAACATATGGCGCAGATTATAAATGATATAAAAGATAAAGGTTACAATAAAAAGAAGAGAGATGAAGCAACCAGATATGCGAGGACATTTACATGGAAGAGAGCAGCTAGAGAAACGCTTGAAGTATATAGGGAGATAATGAAATCTTCTACAGAATAGATTCTTGATAGTTATACATCACTAATCGCATTTTGGTGAAAGAACAGTATTTTTTGATCCGTGGCGGTTACTACTTTTTGGATTGTTGATCTTTTGTTTTAGTTGCTATTTGCGTAGAGGTAATAATGGTATTATACTCTTTATTTTATGGTTTATAAGAATTGCTTCGCTGACATCATTTATGAAAGTAGGTAGAAAAGTTTGAAGCCAATCCTTTTCCTTTGATGTGCAAGGAAGAGTTTCTGTTATACCGAATAAATTGAGTTGTATGTACATCTTTGCAGTTTGCACTCTTGTAAGTATGTTCGCTGGAGTCTCCTTCTCCTTTGCAGAATTGTTTATCATCTCTTCCATCCTCTTATAGGTTATAGTGAAAAGGGAGGTCTGATTATTGGCAGTAGTGTCTAAATTTTTCTTCCAGATTTCTGTCAGAATGGAAGAAAGAGCATCATAAACCTTGGCCTGATAAGCAGGATTAGATATATTTACTTCTTTTTGAGATTTCATCATGAAACCACTTCCAATACTGCATAACCCGTAAGCCTCAACCTGTGATTTATCTTCCTCATCACAGCCATCTTTGTGTCGGATTCTACAGCTATAGGATGACTGAGCTGAAGTTTCAACTTATTCTTTTTGGAGCTTGTTATGTATGTTAAGATTGTGGCTGTTCCAATACTTAAGACTATTGGTTCATCTTTTGAGAATCCTATATTCTCTATATCTGTTCTTCCAAGACTTGTGTACTTTACAGTTATCTCATCAAACATTTGTGGCATATGGCCTTTGTGCCCTAGAATCATACCAACAAGCGAATCGGCTTTGGTGAGTGCGGGATCCAATGATGTCGAAATCCCTATAAGTCCTCCGGAGATTGCTTCTTCCATCTCTTCTTTACCATTACTTATTTCATTGATGTCTGTTGTTATCTCCTTGTATGAAAAATGCTTTCCTTTCTGTATGTTTATGCCTGGAATGATGCTTATCTTATCGCCCTTTTTCAGAGTTCCCCTTATAAGAGTACCACCTACAACACCGCCTTTTAGATTAGTTATATCTGAACCAGGTTTGTTAACATCAAATGATCTGACTATATACATGAGAGGATCTGCAGATGTATCAGCTTTTGGTAATGGGAGTTTTGTTATCAGTTCAAGTATGACATCTGTATTTATGTCTTTATTGGGAGCTGCTGGAACTATCGGAGCATTTTCTATAACACTACCTTTTATGAAATTCTTTATCTGATTGTAGTTCTCTATTACTTTTTCCTTGCTAACAAGATCTATTTTTGTCTGGACTATTATCACATCCTTTATCCCAAGAAGATTTATTATCATGAGATGCTCCCTTGTCTGCTGCATAGGACAAGGTTCATTTGCTGCTATTATGAACAGGATCGCGTTTATGATACTCGCTCCTGATATTGCAGTCACCATAAGAGTTTCATGTCCAGGTGCATCTAGGATAGAAAAACGAAGGATGGGTATTGAATCAGAACCGCAGTTCTCGCATTTGTCTTTTATTGTATATGCCAAGGGTCCCTTACATTTCTCACATTTCCTTATTATCGCATCAGCATATCCTAATTTTATCGTAATGTTTCTCTTCAAGCTTTCACTATGTCTATCAGCCCATATGTTCGTAAGGGATTGCACTAAAGAGGTTTTCCCATGATCTATATGTCCCAATGTACCTATATTTATCTGGCTTTGTTTTATCTCGCTCATAGATATCTTGCACCTCCTTTATTTAGCTACTGTTTTCTCTTTCTTATTTCCGAATATCTCTTCTATGGGTTTTGATCCATATTCTATTATGAGGGTATTTATCTGTGCTGTATTATTGCTTACACTACCTCCAACAACTGTCTTTCTTCTCACTGTTCTGATCTTCTTCTTCAATGAATTTTTGAATATGCCTGTTTTTACGGATCCTTGAACATGCTTATTCATCGAAAATCCACTACTGTCTGCTCCTCCCGTTATCTGAAGTTTGTAGCCTGATAGTCCTATTATATCTCCTTCTATCAGATCTCCTATCCTTTTTCCTATCAGTGACCTTTCTGCATCAGAGTTTATCTCTGCTTGTGCGGATTTTCCTGTTTTCTTATCAGAATAAACAATTTTCATATTATTTCACCTAATGACAATATTCATTTTATCTATACATGTATTCGGGTTCTTCCTTGAAGCGTTTTATGCGCTGCTCAAGCTCTTTAGGTATTGCAGGGCGTACTTCTTTCAATGCGAAGTTAAAATCATCCTTTGACACTGAAGTTCGTTTTTCTCTTATCGCGCTCATGCCCGCTTCTCTGCATATATTCTCTATCTCTGCGCCGGTATATCCTTCCGTTGCTTTTGCAAGCTCCTTGAAATTTATGTCTTTCTCTAAAGGCATACGCTTTGTATGTACCATAAATATAGTTTCTCTGGATATTTCATTGGGCATAGGGATCTCGATTATTTTATCGAATCTTCCTGGTCTTAAGAGTGCGGGATCTATTTTGTCGGGACGATTTGTAGCTGCTATGACTACGACATTCTTAAGTTCCTGAAGTCCATCCATTTCTGTTAGGAGCGTATCAACAATATGTTCCATCACCAATGAATCTGTGGTATCTGCACCCCTGGTGGAAGCTATTGAATCTATCTCGTCTATAAATATTATACATGGAGATGCCATTCTAGCTTTTCTGAACAGTTCTCTAACAGACTTTTCGCTCTCTCCTACATATTTGTTGAGGAGTTCTGGCCCTTTTACAGATATGAAGTTTGATTCACGTTCTGTTGCTACAGCTTTCGCGAGCAGTGTCTTGCCTGTTCCGGGTGCGCCCACGAGCAGAACACCTTTTACAGGAC
Organism: Microcaldota archaeon; assembly: GCA_964492665.1. Classification (GTDB taxonomy): domain Archaea; phylum Micrarchaeota; class Micrarchaeia; order Micrarchaeales; family Micrarchaeaceae; genus JAJYXL01. The sequence goes on along the minus strand of CAZBLA010000021.1, from coordinate 1,021 downwards.
GTATTCCCATTTTATCAAATATCTGTGGATTCTTGAGAGGTAGTTCTATGGTCTCTTTTAATTGATCCTTTACAAAATCGAGACCTCCGACATTTTCCCAGTTTACATTTGGTCTCTCAACAAATACCTCTCTCAATGCGCTCGGCTGAACATTGCTCAATGCCTCAAAGAAGTTTTTCTTCGAAACTTCAAGACTCATCAGAAGTTCATTAGACACTGAACCTTTGTTTATCACTTCAGGAATTACTTTCCTTAGGGATGCCATTGCCGCTTCCCTAACAAGTGCACTTAAATCCGCTCCTGTGTATCCATGTGTTATATCTGCTATCTCATCAAGATTGACAGCTTTGGCCATTGGCATGTTCCTTGTGTGAATCAATAATATCTCTTTCCTGGTATTTCTATCTGGGACTCCTATTTCTAGTTCACGGTCGAATCTTCCTGGTCTTCTGAGTGCGGGATCTATCGCATTCTGCCTGTTTGTTGCGCCTATTACTATAACCTGACCGCGTGATCTCATCCCGTCCATTAAGGTGAGCAATTGTGAAACCATCCTGCGTTCTACTTCATTGGTGGCTTCTTCCCTTCTTGGTGCTATAGCATCAATCTCATCCATGAAAATTATCGTTGGTGCCTGATCATTTGCTTCCTCGAATATGCTTCTCAATCGCTCTTCGCTTTCACCAACAAATTTACTTACAAGTTCAGGACCAGATATGTTTATGAAATGAGCATCGCTTTCATTTGCTACAGCTTTCGCGAGCAGTGTCTTGCCTGTTCCGGGTGCTCCGTATAATAGAACTCCTCTCGGTGGGTCAATGCCCAATCTTTCAAACAGTTCAGGATATCTTATAGGAAGCTCTACCATCTCCCTTATTTTTTGTATCTCATTTTTAAGGCCGCCTATATCTTCATAATGGACTTCGCCTATTCTTACTTCATGTTCTGATACTGGTTCAGTTTTTACTATGACTTCCGTATTATGTGTTACTCTAACAACACCATGCGGGGAGATTTGTGC
>CAZBLA010000020.1:0-12046 GCA_964492665.1 Microcaldota archaeon | reverse complement strand
ATTCGTGTGACAATAGCGCACAATTTGTAGGGCAAATGGCAAATATACAAGTTTACAATACATCCCTATCACAAGCAGACATGCAATCACTTTACAAAGAAGGAATAGGCGGCGCTCCCATAAACATCAACAACCTTGCAGGATGGTGGCCGCTCAATGGCAACGCGAAAGACTACAGCGGGAATGGGAATGATGGTACTCCAACTAATGTTACGTTTGAATCTCATTGGTATGGGGGTTATACCAACCCTTAATTTTGGCCGAATAAATCAGATTTATAAACATTCCAGTCTAAGTTATTGTATGGGCTTCTGGCGCAACGGTAGCGCGCTTGCCTGGCAGGCAGGAGGTTGCGGGTTCAAATTAACATGCTGTAATATAAATACATACATGATTATGAAAATCCCGCGAAGTCCATTCATTAAGCTGATACTGCGATTATCCTTTAAAAAGTTTTTTTTCGATCATCATGATTCTTCTTATCCTTTCTTTTATCAGTCTTTTCACTTCCTTTGCTTCTACATTAATCCTTGCAATACCCTCATTTATCGCTTCTTCAGCCACAGCAGCTGCAATGTTAGGCATGAACACGAGCGGATTGTTTTTTGATATTGTCGGGATTATATTTTCAGTGTTGAGCTGTTTGCCTACAGATTCAGCGAGAGCCTTTGCAGCAGCATACAATATCCCTTCGCTTAATGACTTTGCCCTTACACTAAGCAATCCCATTACTATCGGCGGATAACATATCATGTTATTCAAAGAGTTTGGAGTGTCACTTCTTCCTGTTGCTGCAATGAATGCTCCGGAACCTTTGGCTTTGTCATAAGAGATTTCGGGTTTTGGATTAGATAAAGCGAAAACAATAGGTTTTTCATTCATCCTATTTATGTAGGAACCATCAAAATTAAAAGAAGGAACAGCAGATATAAAGATATCTGTCCCATCTATTATGTCAGACAATCCTCCTGACATATTCTCCTTGTTTGTATACTCTGCGATATCTTTCTTGAATTCATTCATATTGTTTTTTCTGTCTTTGTATATCAATCCAGCACTATCAAGAACAAAAAGGTTTTCCACACCAGCTATGCTGAGCAGTTCGGCAATCCCCATCCCCGCAGCTCCTGCGCCATTGATTACGATCTTAGATGTATTCATCCTTTTTCCTGCCAATTTCAATGAGTTTATCACTCCTGCTAATGTTACAACTGCTGTCCCATGCCTGTCATCATGAAATATAGGTATATCAAGTTTTTCTGATAATGCCTTATTTATCCTGAATACTTTTGGAGACTCTATATCTTCGAGATGTATACCTCCGAAAGAAGGGGATATATTTCTGCAGAGATTTATTATTTCATTCTCGTCCTTTGTGTCTAAAGATAGAGGTATTGCATCAACTCCAGCAAATCTCTTGTATATGACCGATTTGCTCTCCATTACGGTTATTGCTGCATACGGTCCAACATCCCCAAGTCCTAATACCCGTGTACCATTGGTTATTATAGCTACACTGTTGGCTTTTGATGTATATTCAAACACGAGATCCTTTTCTTTGGCTATAGCTTCTGCAACATATGCAACTCCAGGCGTATAATATTTAGTAAGGTCATCAGCATTATCTAGCTTTATCCTCGGAAGTATCTCTATCTTTCCTTTCGCTTTTCTATGGGCATCTAATACCATTCTTCTATCTATCTCATCTGTTATTTTATCACCTTATATGTGTAAGTTTCCCTGGATCAAGTATTCTCTCCAGATCCTTTCTGCTTAATATCTTTTTACTTAAACATATATCCATTACACTTTTTTTCTTTAGATATGCTTCTCTTGCAATCTCAGATGCTTTTGCATAACCTATGTATGGAGAGAGTGCAGCAGCTGTGGATATGCTCGAATTCAGATTGCTTTTCGCATGCTGTTTGTCTATTGTTATTCCCCTTATGCATCTTTTCTCGAAAGCTGCTATCCCGTTAGAAAGTATTTTTATTGAAAATAGCAGATTGAATGTTATTATGGGCATAAAAACATTTATTTCAAGCTGTCCGTTGTTCGCGGCATTATCGATTACGCACGAATTCCCAATTACTTGAAAACAGACCATATTAAGCATTTCTGCCATACTAGGATTTATCTTTCCTGGCATTATTGAAGAACCAGGTTGTACAGCAGGAAGGATAATTTCCGATATTCCGGCTCTAGGTCCTGAACTCGACAGTCTAAGATCATTTGCTATTTTGTTGAGCGTGATGGCTGTATCTTTGAGCGAATTGCTGCATACCAGTTCGGAGAATTCGTTCTGCATTGCGGCAAACATGTTTTCTGCTATAAAGAATTTCGCCTTCTCGTATTCATTTATTTTCAGTATTGCATATTTAGCATATGCATTGGATGCGTTTATGCCTGTACCGAGAGCCGTCCCCCCTAAAGGGACTTCCAATAATTCCTTCATAGCTCTTTCCAGATCTCTTATACAGTATCTTACGGATTCCGAATAACCTGAAAACTCCTGTCCGAAAGTTATGGGAACAGCATCCTGTAGATGTGTTCTTCCCACTTTTGTAATATTCTTGAATCCTTCTGATTTATTCTTTAATGATTCCTCCAGCTTTAACAATGATGGCAGTAAGGTATTCCTTATTTCGCTATAAGCAGCCATTCTTGTTGCAGTATGATATGTATCGTTGGTAGATTGTGACATGTTTACATGATCGTTAGGATGTATCATGTTATAATCTCCCTTCTTACCTTTTAAGATTTCTATGGATACATTGGCTATTACCTCATTGATGTTCATGTTAGTGCTCGTGCCAGCTCCAGCCTGAAAAACATCAACAACAAACTGGTCATTAAATCCGCCCCTAATAACTTTATCACAAGCTCCCATTATCGCACTGCCCTTTTTAATTTCAAGTTTTTTTATCTTCATGTTCGCTGCAGCCGCCGCTCTTTTTAGAATTACATAATGTTTTATGAATTCCTCTTGTATATGTAATCCCGAAATAGGAAAGTTTTCTATCGCACGTTCGGTTTCAGATCCATAATACATGGATGAATGAATCTTTACGCTTCCCAACACATCTTTTTCTGTCCTGTATGACATACAAATCCCCATAATTCAACTTCAATTATATAGGAAACTGAAAAGTTAAATATTTATCTTTATATAATTTTTGAAGTATATATCAATATCCCCCTCCACTTAAAGGATATGGCGTTTCTACTATACATTTCTGTAAGATGAAAGTAGTCGAATAAGAACTAGTTGAGATTTTATCAGAACGTTATTAAACTATTAATAATAAAAGGTAATAAGATAGAGTTGATATTGTGAAAATTAGGAAGATTGTTATACCTGCAGCAGGATTAGGAACAAGATTTTATCCTTTGACTAAGGCGCAACCGAAAGAGATGCTACCGATTTTTGACAAGCCGATAATACATTATATTGTAGAGGAAGCGATAGAATCAGGACTTGATGAAATATTAATTATAATAGGAAAGGGAAAAGAAGCAATAGTCAACTACTTTGATAGGAGTCCGTTAGATAATTACCAAAGTTCAAAAGATACAAAATTTTTCAAAGATTTGCCCGAGATATTCTATGTCAGGCAAAAGGAGCAGAAAGGATTGGCGGATGCAATAGGATATGCAAAGAAATTTGTGGGAGATGAACCATTTGTGGTGGCTTTAGGAGATACATTCTATACAACAGATTCAAAAAAAAGGGTAACAAAACAGATAATTGATGAATTCGGAAGATTGGATAAGTCCATCATTGCAGTTGAAGAGGTCGAAAAGGATAAAATAAAGGATTATGGCATCATAGCAGGACAGAGGATTAAAGATAATCTGTGGATTGTAAAAAATGCAATAGAAAAGCCAGAACCGAAAATAGCTCCAAGCAATATGGGAATAACAGGTTTGTATGTATTCACACCTGAAATATTCAATTACATCAAAAAAATAAAACCAGGAAGAAACAATGAATATCAACTTACAGATGCAATAAATCTTTTATGTAAAAAAGATAGAGTATACGGATTTAGATTTGAAGGAGAGCGGTACGACATAGGAACAAAAGAACTTTGGATCAAAACATTTATCAAATTTTCAAAAGGGATTTAGAGTGTACCTTAAAAGTTCAAGAAGTAACTCCTGAACGGATGAATATACGTCTACAAATATTACTGTTGCAATAATTTGCCTGGTTTTCTTCAGGATTAGCATGAATCATTGGACTCAACGCTCACATCTATAAATTATGATGTCACATATTAATTGGTTATTTGAATGGTGAATATTCCATTTCCAAGAGGGGTACGAGATCTCATGCCTAATGAGGCTATCTTCAAGAAAAGTGTTTTAGATAAAATAGAGAGAGTATACCAAAGATTTGGATTTTCGATTATCGATACTCCAAAAATAGAGTCATTAGATATCCTAAAAGCAAAAGATACGATAGGCGAGGATAATAAACTTATATTTGAGATCCCTAAAGAGAATTTGGGTTTAAGATATGATTTTACTGTTTCATTGGGACGATACATAGCGACCCACCAAAATCTTCCAATACCCTTTAAACGTTATGCTATAGGAGAGGTTTGGAGGATGGATGAACCACAGAGACTGAGATATAGAGAGTTTACACAAGCAGACATAGATGTGATAGGTGGAGATAGATCTCAAAATAATGCCGAAGTTTTTGCTACTTTGGCAAAAGCTCTTGATGAGCTCGGTGTGGAATATATAATAATGCTCAATAGCAGAGAGATAATGAATGCTGTTCTCAATAAACTGGGAATACTTTCAGAGAAGAAAACTATTGTTCTGAGGATAATAGATAAATTGGATAAACAGGGTTCTGATGGAGTTAGCGAATTGCTTCAAGAACAAATTTCCTCCGAACTGGCAGATAGTGTACTCAGTTTTATCAATTTTGATGGAGAAAATAATAGGAAGCTTGAATATGTCGAGGAGTTGTTGGAGGATACCCAGCAAACGGATGAACTAAAGAACACTTTGAAACTATTGGAAAGATATGAAATAAAAGGAAAAATAAAAGTAGATTTTTCAATTGTGAGAGGGATAAATTATTATACCGGAATAGTTGTTGAATTCAAATATCTAATAGAGGATAAAGGACAGCAAGCTTATGAATTAGACACCATAGCTGGTGGCGGTAGGTATGGTAATCTTGTTCGTACATTAGGGGGCAAAGAGATAGAGGGAGTTGGTATAAGTTGCGGAATCGATAGGATATTGGATATACTACATTTTTCGTCTTCAGAACAGAAGACATATTCAAATGTGTTTGTTGCAATAGTCAAAAAAGAAAATTATACATACGCATTAGATATTGCGAATAATCTACGCAAAAAGGAGATTGCAGTGGATATAAATACAGCTTCGCGTAATATATCAAACCAGCTTTCTTATGCTGGTGCTTTAAACTATAGATTTGTAGTAATTATAGGAGAGATGGAAGAAAAGATGCATAAGATCAAATTGAGGGATATGGAAAATGGCAAAGAAAAACTTCTGAATGTTGATGATGCTGCCGAGATAATTGTAGAAATATCCAGATAACAATCTATTCAGAACCTTTATCATCAATCATCTGCTTTCCATGTTCCACCCTTTTGGATATGTCTTTACTTAGCTTAGTTCTTTGTTCTTCCGTAAGGACGTTTTGAAGCATGTATCTCGAATAATTGTCTGCAGTTTGTGATATATCCATTAGCATACCCTGTACATCGGCAGGTTTTATGATTATTGCTTTGGTGGGTTCTATAAATTCTATTCCCACTGGAGCATAGTTGAATACAACCATGATTGCACTTCTTATGTTTTTGAACAGTATGGTTACTGTAGCACTTGTAGAATATAAGCCTTCAATCTTTATTGGTTCCTCTATCGTTCCATAACAGTATACCACTCCTCGCTCTTTGAGTAGATGCTCATTTATTAGATCCACAAGGATTGGTTGCAGTTTGTCTTCTTCCTTATTATGCATATCAAAATAAAATTTGAGTAGGATACCGCCTGCTGATAAAGTGTCTTCAGTCACCTTGTTCATTTCGGACTTTGGCATAATAATCATTACTCTCTTGTTTATTAAATATTTTTTGATTAAAAACATACAGCTCCGAAATTCATGCAATCAATGTAGTTTATATAGGATATATTTATTGGTTTATAAATAATTGGTTTTATCTGCGTTTGGCATTAGCCTTTCAAATAAATACCTTGTTTAGGGTATTTCTTTCGGATAGAGAAATATAAGATTACACATATATAATACTTTTGCCTAGCTTTCATCCACGGCTCCAAAGTCGCGGTATCCTTGTTCTACAAAATAAAAATGTATTATCGGATAGATATACTTGAAGTTATATTTTTGTACTGCCAAGGAATATTAGACAGATGTATATCTGAGATAGCAATAAAATTTGATAATGGTCGTTCTCTTACTTTATTTGTGGGCTGGATTCCTTTTATTGATGATATGATTTTTACTCTTATCGACTCATTCCTTACAGAAATTAAAGGTATTGATGCATTTTCAAATCTATATAAATCATTATCCGTAGAGAGGTAGTAAGTGTTGTAACTTGTAACTATTACAGGATGGTTGTCATGAAGAATTTCTATATAGTCAGTAGAGTTAGTGGGACTGACTATCTGAAAATCTAAGAATAGTTTTGCAGCATAAAAATAAGATGAAGTAAGATTTCCGGTTTTTATTGTATGGTAACAGTTTGCAGTTGTTGCAAAATAGGTACCATTAAGATTTGTCCATGGATATGATTTGAAGCATAGATTCTTATTCACTTTTAGTATATTTGATGGATACATGCCAAATGCATCTGTATCCAATGCCCACCCGACATAAGTGCCATACGTAAATCCACCGTTATATACAAAATTGTATATTTTGTTGAATGATGGAGATACTGTTGTATTCAATTTAAGTTTTTCAGTGGGATTATAACAATTTGTTTTATTCCCGTATGTGTTGAATGTTATAGTATAATTTTGTTTAGGGAGGTCTAAAGCTGTCAGAAATGTCATGCAACCATAGTTAACTAATTGGTTTATGTATATGTGTGCGTCGGTATCCCCTTTTACAGATATTCTAACATTTGTAGAGTTTCCGGATGCGATCCAAATTCCTATTTTTCCTCCGTTCCAACCACATTTATCTATAGTTGTGTGATTATATGCTTGTTCGTATATAAATAAATTGGAGCAGTTTAATATGTACTGTGGAAGTATATCTTTTGGTTTGATGGAAGTTGAAGTGTTATTTTGTTGCAAGTGGCGGGAAGAATTTGATGAATGTGACGAGGTTCCATTATATATAAACAAAGTACCCATTCGTATGATTTTAAGTAAGTTTCCGAATAGTATTGCAAGTATAAGTACTATCAGAACAATGACAAAATATGCGATTATTTTTGATTTGGACAAGTCTTCACCTTTTAACCTTTCAATTGTTGAATTTATATTATTTTGTGTTGTATTATAAGTTATAAATAATTCAGACATTAGACAGAACAATCTGTGTTGTGTAAAGTTTTATCCGTAAGACAAGAATACCACGACTTTTAAGTCGTAGATGAATTGTGGAGTGAAGTATTATATACTTTTATATTAATATAAATACACTCAACAGAGCTACTGTAGGGCATGCAGAAAGTTACGCTTAGGGAGATTATGTAAGACTTCACATCGAAGCGATTGATCAAAGAACTAAGAACATACTCTGCAATTTGCAGAGGAAGCCTCTACTTTCAAGTAGGGGAGGATGTCACATCTCTTCGCCCACAATATGTTGATTTGTTTAAGTTTATTTAATGGTGAACTCTTTTGGGAAATATACCTAGAAAATGGAAGAAAAAAGGCCAAATGCGTTGGAAGTGGAAGAAGAAAAGAAGGAAGAGACTTAAGAGAGCACAAAAACGTAGGGTAGGAAAACTCTAGCCCTCCGTCTGCTTTTCTATACTAATAATCATTTTGTTATTATTAATATGGAATGTGTTTTGTATGGTCCTTCCTCCTTAGCTACTGATAAAAGAAATAAGGCTTTATGCCTACAATTAACGGTATGCTTATTGCCCTCATTCATAGCTCTTGTAAGCGTAGCTGTATTCTGGCCTCTTTCCCATCTAAAGAGTAGGAGCTTTCTGCTATGGATCTTTGTACGAACTAATATGGTGAGAGTGTCTATCAAGAAAGAGGGGGTAATTGTTGATTGATAAATATCCAATCTTTTTGATAAGGAAAAATAAGTTTATTCGTAGGGCAAGAATACTACGACTTGAAAGTCGTAGATGAATTGCATATTACAATAACTCAATAATCACAGTTTTTAATATAGAGAAACTGGCAGATTTAAAACTGCAATCAAAGCATGCAAAAATCTTGTAACTATGCGGCCGAACACGCCAAAGTTTTTTCAAAGAATACAACAAGGGAATGCGGCAACCGCGGAAATATGCAAGATCTGCAGTTGTCAAAAGAACATACTTCTTAGATACTGCAGAGCATGCAGGAAGTTACGCTTAGGGAGATTATGTAAGACTTCACATCGAAGCGATGATCAAGGGACTGAGAACATACTCCGCAATTCGCAGAGGAATCTCCTACTTTTAAGCAAGGAAGGATGTCATAATGATAAACGTCTAATATTCCATGTTGATTGTTTTGTAGATATGGGACTTTTATATTTGAGTTGGGATAAGGAATATTACAACATTAGCTTCTCCAGGAACTGCCATTTCTTTTCTATTTCGCTTTCGAGTTCTTTTATATCATATTTGCTTGACTTTGAGAATCTCCCTTGTAGGTTTAAGTAATCAGGCAGCGGCTTCCTGTTTCTTGGATCTTTGAATGATCTGCTTATAGGAGATATATTGAGTTTCTTGTTTTCATACTCGTATAATATCCACGAACCTGTCTGCACTGCGAGCTGTCCTATCCTTATGCTTTTATCTGCATCGGTACGCCAACCTGGAGGACATGGAGAATAAAGCTGTATAAATTTTGTTCCCTGATGCAATTCCGCCCTCTTAAGTTTTTCCATAAAATCAGTAGGGAATGCAACACTTGCAGTAGCAAGATATTCTATATTATGGGCGAGCATTATTGCAGCAACATCTTTTTTAAATCTCTTTTTTCCTTGAGGAGTGGTAGTTGTCCATGCAGAGTGCGGGGTGGAGGACGAGCGTTGTATTCCTGTATTCATATATGCCTCATTATCATACATCACAAATATTATGTTTTCACCACGCTCTGCTGCTCCACTGAGAGCCTGTAGTCCTATGTCTGCTGTGCCACCATCTCCAGCCCATGCTATCACTGTACCCTTTTTACCGAGCATTTCATAGGCATTTGCAACACCGCTAGCTGCAGCTGCAGCTCCAGCCATTGCTATGTTGAGGATAGGAAAAGACGCTGAACTCTTCGGCCATGATCCCTGAGCAACACTTGCACAGCTTGCCGGTATGACCACAACGGGATCCTCTATCGCTTTTGACAGTAATCTTAACCCCAAAGAGAGACCGCAACCGGGACATGTTGAATTTCCAGGTAGCCATCTCTCCTTCTTGCTAACATCTTTTAATATCATAAAATTACCCCGATTTTAAATTGATCCATTCGTCTCCTTCTTTTCGGCTGATGCTTGACTTCACAACGCGTACATAATCAGCAGGTGTTATGTCCCTTCCGCCAAGACCGCCTATATAACTTTTCACAAAAGGTATTGCATCATTTCCATATAATACGGATTTTACCTCATGTGCAAGTATGTTCCCTATGCCCGGAGACAATGCGCGCTCCACTATTGATACTGTTGCCGCATTGCCTATTGCAGCAACAATCTCATCTGAAGGGAAAGGCCTTATGACTCTGAGCCGCAACAAACCAACTTTTATTCCTTCCTTGCGCAGCATGTCGGTCGCGACCTTTGCATCTCCACTTGAAGCACCCATTGTTATTAGAATATGTTCTGCATCATCACAATTATAAAGATCAATTAAACCGTATGTTCTTCCGGTGAGTTTTGCATACTCATCTGAAACCCTTCTGATTATCTCTTTTGCATTCTGCATAGTCCTAAACATCTTATGGCGCAATTCCATAAAGTAATTTTGATCTACTACATTCCCCATAGTGATCGGATTTTTTATATCAAGATCAAAAATGCTTTTGCGTTTCCCTAGGAAAGAATCAATGATGTTTGAGTCTGGAATATTTACAGGCATATTCGTATGTGTTAATATGAATCCATCCAGCCCCAGCATCACGGGCAATAGTATCTCTTTATCTTCAGCAATTTTGAATGCTTGAATTGTGGTGTCGAACGCTTCCTGGTTGTTCTCAACCATTATTTGTATCCAACCGCTACCTAGTTGCATCATAAAATCAGTATGCTCATTGAGTATGCTCCAGGGAGCTGCTAATGCTCTTGTCGCCACTGCCATGACTATGGGAAGACGCGCATGAGCAGCCCAGTATACAGCTTCAGACATATACATTAGTCCATGACTAGATGTTGCTGTGAAAGTTCTTGCGCCTCCAGAGCTTGCACCTATACATGCTGCCATCGCACTGTGCTCTGAGTCAACTTTTATGAATTTTGAATTGAGCATACCATCCGCTATGAAAGTTGAGATATCTTCGACCATCTCGGTTTGTGGAGTTATAGGAAAAGCGGCAATAACTTCCGGCTTGGCCGACATAACCGCAGTTGCAACACTCCTACTTCCAGACATCACACTTTTCATGTCACTCCTCTTTTTGCATTTTAATTGCTTTGGTGGGGCATTCGTTCGCACATATACCACAACCTTTACAATATTCGTAATTCACTTCAACAGTATCATCATCTTTTCTTGTTATGGTTCCTTCCGGACAATCAATCCAGCAGATCAGACATTTTATACACTTTTCATTGTCTATTATTGGTCTTTCAAGACGCCATTCATTCGTCTTTCCTCCAGAACCTAAATCTGGAACAGAGATTGGATAATCATACTTCAGTGCATCAAACTTATTTTCTGGTATTATACACTCTTTTTCGTCCATCTGGATCACTTCAAGAATTTCACATCCGTATATCCGCGTTCTGCAGCCTTAACATTTTTCTCAGCAAGATCCTTTGGCCAATATCCAGTTATTGCTTCTTCAAGATTCTTATAAGTAAAAACATTAGAAACTTTCGCAAATGAACCAAGCATCGCGGTATTTATTACAGGCCATCCGGCTACAACCAATCCGAGTTCTGTAGCGATTCGTGTCGCATCAAGATATGCAATATCGACATTTTGTATTTTAAGATTAATTGTCCTTTTGTTTATTGCAGATTCGTCCTTCTCGTTCATAATGATTTTTCCGCCAGCCTTAAACCCCATCGCTGAAATCTCTTTAATAGCAATAGGTAATAGTTCATGATCTAAGACGACTATAACATCTGGTATGTATATTTGGCTATGAAGCATTATTGGTTTATCATCAATTCTAGCAAATGCTTTTACCGGCGCTCCTCTTCTTTCACCACCGAAAAAAGGGAATGATTGAGATTGCATACCAGCATTGCATGCAGCAATGGCTGTAAGCTCTGAAGCGATTACAGCACCATGACCTCCTCTTCCATAGAATATGATTTCAAACATAGATAAACTAAGATTTTTATCCTTATAAATTTTTTGCACAATAGTTTTCCAAATGTATTGAAGACAGCCAAACTTATTCAATCTACCAATAAAACTAACTCAAGCATATGCAGTGTACTAATTTAGCTTATAAAAATTTAATATGGTGAGTGGGGAAGAGGAATCCCGCCTGCTTTAGAAGTGGTATGAAAGCAAGGTATTATTCGTAAGACAAGAATACTACGACTTTCAAGTCGTAGATGAATTGCAGATTACAATAACTCAATAACCATAGTTTTCAGAACAGAAAAACTGGCAGATTGAAATCTGCAATCAAAACATACAAAAATCTTGTAACTATGCGACCGAACACGCCAAAGTTT
>CAZBLA010000019.1:0-12358 GCA_964492665.1 Microcaldota archaeon | reverse complement strand
TCAATAACTGCATATTTATTATATTGCACCAGACAGTTATATACCTTTTCTGCACCATTTAACAGAACATCGTAGAAAAAGATTGTGAATTGTCATATGACATGCAATTCATCCACGACTTGAAAGTCGCGGTATTCTTGCCCTACGAATAAAATACCGGAAGTTCTTGCGTATGCAAGAATAATATCAAAAAAATATGCGAAACGTATATACCAAGAACTGAATCGAGACGATGTAAAAGCACTTATTGCAATAAATGAAAGAGGATTCTACAAATCGTCATGTTTTTAAAGGTATAATTACAAAAGTCAACAGCCTAAAAACAGATATCTGACAGCAAGATTATTAAATTATCATTAATTAAGGTAATATATCAATAAATCGTCCAGAACAGTAAGTTAATTGGTGTTTTTATAGACAGTTATAATATTGTGAAGTCCGATATTCTTATAATCGGTGCGGGAGGTGCGGGAATGCGTGCGGCTATATCCGCATCAACAACCGGATGTACCATATCCATAGTTACCAAATCTCTTCTTGGAAAAGCGCATACTGTCATGGCTGAAGGCGGAATAGCGGCTTCGGTCGCTAATGTGGATTCCAAAGACAGTTGGAAGGTTCATTTTTCAGATACGATTATAGAGGGTGTATATCTTGGAGATTGGCGCATGGCGGAAATTTTATCTAAGGAAGCTCCAAAACAGGTATATGAATTGGAGAGGCTTGGAGCTGTATTCGATCGCACAAAAGATGGTAGAATAATACAACGCGCATTCGGGGGGCACACTTATAGGAGGCTCTGCCATATCGGTGATAAGACAGGTCTTGAATTGATAAGAGCCCTTGAAGATAAAGTCTTGCACTCAAACCCAAAAGTCTTTGATGAAGTGTACATAACCAAATTATTTCTGAAAAAGGATAGGTTTGCGGGGGCGCTCGGAATTGAAATGCGTACCGGGAAATTCATACTGTTCAATTCAAAGGCATTGATAATAGCGACCGGCGGCTGCGGCCGTGTATACAAGATAACATCCAATTCGTGGGAATCTACGGGAGATGGTCTTGCACTGGCATATAATGTTGGAGCAGAACTTATGAATATGGAGATGATACAGTTCCATCCTACAGGCATGGTATGGCCTTTGGGAGTGAAAGGACTTTTAGTTACCGAGGGAATTAGAGGGGACGGCGGTTTCCTATACAACAGCAAGCATGAAAGATTCATGTTGAAATATTCGCCTGAGAAGAAAGAGCTTGATGCCCGTGATGTGGTGGCGCGCGCCTGCTACAACGAGATAAAGGAAGGGAGAGGCAGTGAGCATGGCGGCGTATATTTAGACATATCACATAAAGGAAAAAATTTCATAAAGAAAAAACTTCCGGGAATGTACAACCAATTTATGGAATTTTCCGGAATAGACATAACAAAGCAGGCGATGGAAGTCGCACCCACTGTGCATTATCAGATGGGAGGCATAAGGATTGATCCAATCACCTGTCAAACAGATGTAAAAGGTATATTTGCTGCTGGCGATGTCGCTTCCGGCCTTCATGGAGCGAACAGACTTGGGGGGAATTCTTTAGCAGATATACTTGTGTTCGGCAAGATAGTTGGCGATTCCGCAGGTTCATATTCAAAAACCGTAGATATTCCAGATATCAATAAAGGAGATATAAGCCGCGAAATATCCAGAATAGATAATTTCATACGCGGTAAGGGATTAAATCCGTATGATTTAATGGATGAATTGACTACAGCTATGGAAGATTATGTGGGAATAATGCGGAATGGTAAAGATATGCAGAAAGCGGTAGAGGTAATAGGAAGTATAAAGAGAAGATACAAAAATGTCTCAGTGGGAGGCGGAAGAAAATACAACCACGGACTTCTCGGATGCCTGGAGCTTTCAAACATGCTTGTTGCATGCGAAGCTATAGCCAAAAGTGCGATTATGAGAAAAGAGAGCAGAGGAGCGCATGCCAGAACGGACTTCAAGAAGAAGAGCAGGAAATGGAGGGTTAATATTTTATGTGGTCTAAAATCTCCGGGATCAATGAGAATCAGCACATCGCCCGTTCCAAAAATACCGGATAGGTTTGCGGGGATACTGAAACCGGAGGTGTATGATAACGAGTAATAAGAAAGATACAACCATAAAGATAAGCATATACAGGCGTGACCATAGAAATATTGGTGGATATAGGGATTATGATGTACCCTTCAAGGAGGGAATGGTTGTACTTGATGCTGTAAGATATGTTCAAGAGCATATAGATACAACATTAGCAATAAGATGGAATTGCAAAGCTGCGAGATGCGGATCATGTGCAGCTGAAATAAATAATATACCTAAACTTATGTGCAAGACCCGTATAGATACACTCGGAAATACAATAAAAGTAATGCCGATGGGTGCATTTCCGGTTGTTGCGGATTTAGTGACTGATGTCAGTGAAAATTATGCTATAATGAGACAGATACCGGAATTCAGACCCATTCCGACCGATAAGAAACCTTGGACAATACAGCAGATGGATATAGAGCGTACAAAGGAATTCAGGAAATGCATAGAATGCTTCTTATGCCAGGATGTCTGCCATGTGATACGTGAACACAAAGCAAATTATGTGGGTCCGAGGCATGTGGTAAAGATTGCATCCTTGGATATGCATCCTATGGACTCTTTAAGCAGGGCAAAATTCCTCAACAATGAGGCAGGGCTCGGATTCTGTAACGTAACGAAATGCTGTCAAGATGTATGCCCGGAAGGAATACACATAACTGATAATGCGATAATACCGGAGAAAGAGCGTGTTGTTGATATGTCATACGATCCTTTGCTATGGCTTATCAATAGATTCAGAAAAAGATGAGGGTATGGATTGGAGTTCAAGAAGAAACAACAACGTAGAAAGCGGTTATCTCAAAAAACATCAGATAATACCGGAGGAGATTATGGAGCTTAACTGGAGAGTGTGGAGTTTTATAATAATTGTGGGGATTGCTGTTTATTTATTGATCTCATTTCCTGTAAAACCGTTCGAGGGTTTAGTGGATCCGTTTTATGCACCCAGCATATTAATACTTCCGCTTGTGGGATTGTTCAGGATTACATGCTATGCATACAGAAAAGATTACCATAGGCATCTGTTCAAGCATCCTCTCGCATGCGGAATAGAATCAAGACAAGATTCATCGTCCCGGTCATATACGGGCGAGACCGGTTTATTCAGGATAGAGAATCTGCATAGATACTTTCTATATGGATCAATAGCTATCCTTCCTTTCTTCTATTTTGATTTCTACAAGGCGATAACTTTCAGCAATTCAATAACTATTGCTAGTCTGATACTCCTGACGAATGCTATCATAGTTACTGTATACACCTTCTCCTGCCATGCCTTTAGACATCTTACTGCTGGTGGCATAGACTGCTACAGCTGCAAGCTCAATGGCCCATCAATCAAATCCTATTTCAATATACAATCATACTTCAATAGCCATCATGAGCAGATAGCATGGGCAAGCTTACTCATGTTCGTGCTAGTTGACCTATACCTAAGGGCGCTCTCTGTTGGATTACCACTGAACCTTACACTTATACATATATGAGTGATACAATGAGAAAATTAATTCCACCAAGAATCAAATTCGGGATGTTCATTTCAGGACTTTTCATAATGGAACTTGCAGGAATACTCTTCAAACTATATGCGATAGATCTGGAGTATGTCGAGATAATTATCGGGATTGGAGCTGTGATCTTCTTCGCGTCCATCATAGCCTAATGAAGCAAAAGATTAAAATTATCTTGTTCTATGACAATATACACAAGAAGAAAACATATTTGGCATCCTCTCTTATCTAAAGGATAATTGATCAACTTGTCAATTGGAAGTCACAGACAAAAAATATTCCACCACTAGGCCCTATATTACCAAATGGTGAACATGTAACAGGCGTTGCTGTAGCTGTTGAAGCAGGTGGGTTGCTTTCTGCTGGAGGACGACTTACAACAACATAAGTTGCTGCATTAGATGTTGAGTGGTTTAAGAAGGAATCAGTAACTTTTACATCATATTTGAAGGTACCATATGTATATGGATTGATTGTAAATTGGTATGAATTTGGACCAACAGCCACATGACCTCCATTTGTAAGATTATACCACTGATATGTGTAAGAACCTACTCCATTTTCTGGATGTGCTGTTAGAGTTATTGATTGATAGGTTTTAATAGATGATGGAGTGACTGAAACCGAAAGCGGCAGTATATGTTTGCAATAGTTGGTTGCTTTTTTACCTAAAGTTGCAATATAAACATATATCGTTGATGAGCATGCTACCCTTTCTGGTGTTGTAACTCCTGTATCTGTTACTATCACACCATATGTTTGTGATGTCCATACATGCGTCCACCACCACCAGATTGTCGCTCCTGATATTAAGTTGGAAGCAGTAGGCCAACCAGCATACCATTGATAGTTGTAGTTGCTGTTACCTGATCCACGGCCTGATGGACATTGCCAATGTGATTGTATGCTTCCGGAACCACCTAATATACACGAATCAAATATTACTTCCGTGCCAAGTCTTACATCTTCAGTTCGTGGTTTTATTATAACTGAGAATGATGGATAAACGATTATTGATGATTCGCTTGACTTTACAGTTGCGGGTATAGCTGCAGGTGAAACTTTTGAATCGGATATTGTTACATAGTAAGTACTTGTTGTAGATTGTCCCGCTGTTGCTCCTGTTCTTGTTGTTGGTGCTGCAGTGTATGAGTCTGATATTGCACCTGATATGGAAGTTCCATTTTTATACCATTGGTAATGGTATGAACCTGATCCGCCTTTTACCGTTGACGTTAATTTTACTGTTTGCCCTGAATCTATCTTGAAAGTAACCGGAGAGATAGAAGCACTAATTGCTTTGTACACTTTTATTGCTGCTTTTGATGATGTTGCAGTTGTTGATGCGGAGTCAGTTATTTTCACATAAACATAAAATGTATGTGAATTTCCTGTAAACGATTTGAAAGAAAATGTGTTTGTTTTTGATGTTGCGCCATTTATTATTCCTGTAGATGTATACCATTGATAATGGTATGAACCTGATCCTCCTGAAGGATGTGCTGTAAGTTTTATTGATTGCCCCACATCCAAAGTGGCAGATGTTGGTGAAAGAGATATTATAAGAGGAGGGATAGTAGTGCTGGTTGAAGAGGTTGATGTAGAGGATGTGGAAGAGGTTGATGTAGAGGATGTGGAAGAGGTTGATGTAGAGGATGTGGAAGAGGTTGATGTAGAGGATGTGGAAGAGGTTGATGTAGAGGATGTTGATGTAGTAGAAGTTGTAGTTATAGGTATATAGACAAAAGTGACAGTTGCGGAAGCCGTGTATCCTGCATAGTGAGCGGTTATGACTGCCTTTCCGGGTATTGATCCGAATACGTAACTTGTGGAGACACCCGATATGGAAGTTGCGGTTATTTTAGGTTCTGTTGTATACTTTGCTGGACTGACAGAGAAGTTGACTGTTGCGCTCCTCAAAGGATAACCCGATAATTTTACTGTTGCATAAAGAGGATCTTTCACATTGAATCGGGAAGGGTTAGTCAAGTTTTTGGCTGTTAAGGTAAATGTTATTTTTGGAGGAACAGAGAAGGATGCATGCGACCTTATATTTCCTACATATACCAGGGGTGGAGGATTTGTACAGTTGTTTATGGTCAATCCGCAATAATCCGCTTTTATGTATACATTGTTTGCGAAGTATTGTCCTAGTTTCGCATTTATCGGAAGAGTAAGATTACAGATTATGGAACCTCCCGATACCACATAGTTAGGAAAACATGAATTTGTATTCGTGTAATTCTTGTTGTTTACATGTATTATAAGTTCGGGATTAACGATTGCATATTGTTGTTTGTTTGTTATTGCCATCATGACAACCATATTCCCTGCTATAGTGTTAGTACTAAGAACAACTGCATTACAATAGAAACCATCAGAGAATCTGCAGGATGATGGAGAGATAGTTGTAGGAAGATTAACGTATATCAGCAAGAAAGCGAGGACACCAGCAACAATGAGAAGAGACCATCCATAAACCGAAATATACTCTAGGGATGCTTGACTCTTTTTGTCTTTTTTGTTCTGCAAGTGCCTTTTTGAAGAAAGATGCAACAACTCCACCTTTTTAATATTATGATAAAGCATAATGATTTAATAAATGTTCTGTTTTTTTATGGCTATGAGATAAGGGCGAAGCACCTTATAAAACCCTTGCACGAGTGGGTTCTTTCCAACTATACATAAGGTATCCAAACCAATCGATTGTTGGAAAAGTTATGTTGATATAACTGAAACATCCTGATAATTATCGTTCCAATTCATCCCCAGCAAGATTGGGGGAATCCTTGGCTATTATTTGAATTTATTGTTGCTAGTAGTATAAAGGATACTGCAGGATTTTCTGGCCATATTGTTAGTAGGATAGTCTGTTTGATCTTGAGATATCTTTTGGAAAGGATTATTCCGTTTTTGGATGCTATTCTTTTTTTCTGTCTATCTTCTGGAATAATATCTCTGGTTTATTTATTTTAATGGTATTTTGTAGTATTGTCTTCGCATCAGAAAAAGAGTTAATAGTGATATTTAATAATTTTGATAGCCTTTCCGCCATATCTGGAAGGAAAGGATATAGCAATATGCTTAAAGTTCTACATATGCTTGCGCTTACAAATAACGTTTTCTGGCACTTTGTCTTGTCGTTTTTTAGGAGCTCCCAAGGTTTGTTGTCTTGGATGTATTTGTTACCTAATGCCGAAAGAGACATGATTTTTACCAATCCATTGCTTAGCTTGCTTTTTAGAATATCAATTTCAACATCTCTCGAAATAGTATCGACTTTTTCCATCAGCTTTTTATCATTCTCTTCCAAACCGTCTGCTTCCACAATTCCACCATAATTCTTGTATATGAAGGTCATTGTTCTATAAATAAAATTTCCGAGATTTCCCACAAGCTCGTTGTTTATGGTGTTTATCAGCCCTTCCTCAGAAAAATCCCCATCTCCGAAGGTTGGTATATTCTTTAGAAGATAATACCTAATGGGAGTTTTGCCGTATTTTTCTATCATCTGCACTGGATCAACAACATTTCCTAATGATTTGCTCATCTTATGGCCATCGGAAGTCACATATCCATGTATCATTATTTCTTTTGGAGTTTCAAGACCGGCAGACATCAGTATAGCTGGCCAATATACAGCATGGAAGCGGCTCACCCCTTTTCCTATAACATGCATATCAGCAGGCCAGAATCTGTTGAACTGGTTATTGTCCCTTCCAAATCCTATACCAGTCAAATAGACAGTCAAAGCATCAAACCAAACATAGATCGTCTGAAACTCATCATTTGGTACTGGTATTCCCCATCCTTTTGATCGTTCGTTCGGTCTTGATATACTGAAATCTTCAAGTCCCTGATCTATGAATGCCATAATCTCGTTCTTTTTGGTAATCGGTGTTATTTTCAGTTTGCCACTCTCAATCAGTTCCTTTAATTTTTCTTCATATCTTGACAGACGGAAAAAATAATTTTCTTCATTTACAATTTTCGGACTTTTAAGGTGATCAGGACAGAGTCCATCAACAAGTTCTGTTTCTGTGTAGAATGCTTCGCATCCTACGCAATATAATCCTTTATAAGTTTTTTTATATATGTCTCCTGCATCAAAGCACATGTTCCATAATTTTCTTGTGCCCGCCCAATGAATTTCCTTGTCGGAAGAACGTATAAAAGCATTGTAGGAAAGTCCTATACGTTCAGAAAAGTCCTTCAAGAGTGCAGAATTCCTGTCGCAGAGTTCTCGTGTTCCGATATTCTGCTCTGCGGCTTTCTGTATATTTTTTAGACTGTTCTCGTCCGCACCAGTAACTAGAAAAGTATCATAACCTTTCAGCTTATAATATCTTGCTATCGTGTCTGCCTGGACAAATTCCAAGGCATGTCCTATATGGGGAGGTGCATTGACGTAGGGTATTGCAGTTGTTATGTAAAATTTAGACATTTAGCACCATCATATAATCCATATGTTTGAATATATCTGTTTTTAATTTTATAAGCCTATAATTTTATCTGTTCATAAAAGATTTATATTTTATGTTGTGAATTGGTGACATCTTCTCCTACTCAAAAGTAAGGGCTTCCTCTGCGGGTTGTAAGGTAGTGCGATGCGGCTTGCGATAGTTGTATCGTAGAGGCCATATCTTCCGAGCGTAGCTTCCTGCATGCCCTGCAGTAGCTCTTTTGAGTATGTTTATTGATGCGTTTTCCCTGTCAATCCCGCATATTTACAGGATTTTTTTGTATGTTTTGATTGCATTTCTTGATCTGCCAGTTTTTCTGTTCTGAAAACTGTGATTGCTGATTTAGTGTAATATGCGATTCATCTACGACTTGAAAGTCGCGGTATTCTTGCCCTGCGAATAAAATTGCTCCATGATGTATATAAGGCGTAATCCACTACGTGTGTATATCCATATCTTGAGATTGATAGATGGGGGTCGTCCCTTTTGATCCGTATACCATATCATATGTTTACAACATTGAATCAAAAGTAATTCTTATTAAGATTACATATCTGAGAATGTGTTTGCACATTGTTTGCAGCAGAAGTATAATCGTTTTCCTTTTATTATTTTTGATGTTCCTCCGCTGTATATTTCGCAGCCGCAATGTGCGCATATAAATATGTGATCCTTAACAGCAAGTTCTATAATATCTCCAAACCGCTTGATTAAACTCTCTACAAATTTCTTTCCGGTATTCGTAAGTTCGTACACTTCTTTATCTCTACTTCCCTTGTTCTTCATTGCTATATATTCTTTGTTTTCAAGTTCTTTTAGAAAAGGGTATACTTGGCTTGAGCTTATCTTTTTGCCTAATCTCCTCTCAATACTTTTTATTATATTGTAACCATGCTCTGGCTTCTCCTTCAACAAAAGAACTATAAAAAATTTGGTAAGACTCTCAACCTTTGGAATTTTATCCTTCATATTTACACGTATAAATATGTGACATAGAAAGGTTTAATAATGTTTCTAAATTGAATATATCTAAATAAGATATATGGTGATGTTATGACAAAAGATATAGTATGTGGTATGAACGTAGATGAAAAAAACTCGATAAAGGAACAACGTAACAGAAAAGAATATTATTTCTGCAGTGAATCATGTAAGAATCAGTTCATTAATAATCCTGAAAAGTATTCGGACAAACCAGATAGACCACGAAAATCTGGAGGGTGTTGTTAAAATGTCTGAAGAGAGATTTGTATATAAAGTCACTACAGAAAAACAGTTTGACGAAGCAGTAATTTCAGTGTTGAAATCAGTAGAGGAAAAAGGATGGACCATATTCCAAGTATACGATCTAAAAGAGCGTCTCGCAGCTAAAGGTCTGGACCAACATCCATTGAAAATTCTGGAGATATGTAAAGGAAGTTTTGCAAACGCTCTTCTAAATCTTAATATACATGCCTCGTTATGCATGCCCTGCAGAATTAATGTTATTGAAAAAGATGGTAAAGTTAGTATGATAACAATGCTTCCAGGAGTAACATCGCTTTTATTTGATGGAATTGATGAGGAGAGGGCAAAGCAGATTGAGGAAGAGATTAAATATATATTAAACAATGCGAAATAGGTGATATCTTATTGCAAGCAGAACCCGCAAAAAGGTAAAAAAAAGACGTAAGTCTATACGTGCAACAGACAATAACATTGATTCGCATGTTTCCTCCATCTTAATCCTGATAGGAGGCATACTCGTTCTGGTTGGTGGTGTAGTCACAAGTCTGTTCGGGAAATTTATGCATATGTTCGGCGGATCAGGAGGAATCTTGTTGTATATGGGAATCATAGGCATTGTAACAGGAATAGTGATGATAATATCTGCAGTAAGTATTAACAATAAAAAATTGAATAAATCAGTATGGATCATTATCGCACTAGTATCTGCAGTATTAAGTCTTGCAGATATGGGAGGTTTTGGAATAGGTTTCTTATTGGGAATTATAGGAAGTTTAATTGAGTTGACTAAAAAATAAACGTTATTAAAAACGGATGGAATGGTATTGGTGTAAGTGTATGGCGAATGATCCTATATGTGGAATGTATGTTGACGAAAAGACAGAATTGACTTCAGACAAGGAAGACAGGAAATATTATTTCTGTTCAACGTCATGTAAGATACAATTCGATAAACCCGAAAAAGAGATGAAAACGATAAAGATAGCTTTGATGATATCATGGCCGATCGCCATATTCATATTATTAACTACATATGTATTACCTCAAATACAGTATGAAACATATCTTCTGCTCATACTTGCAAGCATAGTCCAATTCTATCCAGGAAGGAGATTTTATGCCGGAGTAATGGATGCGATAAAGAACAGATCCAGCAATATGGATACCTTGATCGCTATAGGTACATCTGCAGCATGGGCATATAGTGCATTTGTGGTGTTGTTTCCAAAAGCATTGCCATTCCATGCATTATATTTCGACACTTCAACATTGATAATTGCATTGATACTGTCGGGAACTTACATGCAGAGGTTGGTTGAAGCTAAAGCATCAGATTCCGTAGAGAAGCTGATGGCATTGCAGCCTAAGACTGCACATCTTATCAAAGGCAATAGCACGAAAGATATTCCTATAGAAAAAATAATTGAAGGAGATTTAATTCTGGTGAAACCTGGAGAAACAATACCTACTGATTCTATAATTGTGGATGGGGTCAGTTCTGTGGATGAATCCATGATAAGTGGAGAGAGTATACCATTGACTAAGAAGAAGGGTGACAAAGTAACAGGAGGAACCATCAATTCTACGAGTGTGCTGAAGATAAAGGCTGAGAAGGTAGGAAAGAATACAACATTGGCACAGATAATAGATGTTGTGAGGGATGCCACATCGTCTAGAGTTCCGATACAGCAGTTGGTCGATAAGGTATCATCCTATTTTGTGCCTGTTGTGATAATTATCGCAATCGTATCGGCTTTATTATGGTTCTTTGTAGGACATGCTATAGCGTCATATGCTCTACTCGTATTTGTTAGCATATTAATAATAGCATGTCCATGTGCATTGGGGATAGCGACTCCAGCGGCATTGTTGGTGTCCAGCGGAATATCTGCAAAAAAGGGTATATTAATAAAAAACGGAGAGGCGCTTGAAAGATCGAATAAGGTAGATACAGTTGTATTGGACAAAACAGGTACATTGACTGTAGGAAAACCGAAAGTGACAGATATACAAACATTTGATAAGAATCCAGATACAGAGAAAGAAATACTGCTTCGCGCGGCTGAGGCAGAGATAAGTTCAGAGCATGTTATAGGCAAAGCCATAGTGGAAGAGGCAGTAAAATATGGATTGAAACCAAAGTTTCCGGAAAGTTTCGATTACACGCAAGGCAGTGGTATTTCAGCAGTGATTGACAATAAAAAAATAACAATAGGGAATAGAGATTTGTTCAAGAAGGATGAAAGGGATAAGATTGATAAATTGGAGGGAAACATCACAAAACTGGAGAATGAAGGCAAGACAGTAATGATTGTATCAATAGATAGCAGGATAACGGGGATTATTGCAGTATCAGATGTGATAAGAGAAAGCAGCAAAGGAACAATAAAAGAATTCGAGAAGATAAAGGTTAATGTGTGGATGGTCACTGGAGACAATGAACGCACTGCAAGATATATAGCAAATAAATTAGGCATAAAGAATGTTATAGCCAATGCGAAGCCGAAGATGAAGCTTGAAATAGTGGAAAAATTGCAGAAGGAAGGCAGAGTGGTTGCTATGGTGGGAGACGGAATAAATGATGCACCTGCGCTCGCGAAAGCAGACATTGGAATAGCTATAGGAGCAGGGACAGACATTGCGAAAGAGACAGGAAGCATAGTGCTGATAAAGAATGATATACATGATGTTGTAACTGCGATAAAGATTGGAAGAATGACAATGAGAAAGATAAGACAGAATCTTATATGGGCATTCGGTTACAACACAATACTCATACCTATTGCGGCAGGCGCGTTAGTACCATTATTTGGGATGAGTGTTTATAATGTTCTTCCAATGGCTGCAGCAGGCGCAATGGCGTTGAGTTCAGTGACGGTCGTGTCAAATTCGTTATTGTTGAACAGAAACAAAAACATCTAATCATGTATAAGAAGGTTGTTTGGTTTTTGGAACAATTACCTTGAGTAGATAGATGGTGTAGCAATACCAGATACAGCAGTGACATCCTCCTACACCTAAAGGTGTAGGC